>NZ_KV837157.1:0-9335 GCF_001838465.1 Staphylococcus sp. HMSC061G12 | reverse complement strand
GTGCGCTTGATACAAATGATAAAGAAGATAAAGCTGTTCAAGACGCTTTAGACAAAGCGAAAACAGTACAAGCTGATCAAAATGCAACGCAAGAAGCAGTGAATACAGCTAAAACTGAATTAGATAATGCGTTAAATGCTAAAAAAGCACAAGATACTAAAGAAGCTGTTGAAAAACAAAATGCTTTAGATGCATTGAAAGCAGAGCTTGAAAAAGCAAAAACAGTTAATAAAGAACTTTACACTACAAACAGCGTAAAAGTTTTAACTGACTCTGAAACTGCAGGACAAAATGTAGTTGATAATGCAGCTAATAAAACAACTCAAGAAATTGAGGAAACAACAAAAGCATTGAAAGATGCTCAAGCAAACTTAGTTTCAAAAGCAGATAAAACAGAACTTGTGAAAGCACTTGAAAAAGCAAAAACTTTAGGTGATTTAGTTGCAACTGACAAAGAAGACAAAGCCGTTCAAGATGCAGTAAC
This sequence comes from Staphylococcus sp. HMSC061G12, assembly GCF_001838465.1. Lineage (NCBI taxonomy): Bacteria > Bacillati > Bacillota > Bacilli > Caryophanales > Staphylococcaceae > Staphylococcus > Staphylococcus sp. HMSC061G12. The sequence goes on along the minus strand of NZ_KV837157.1, from coordinate 8,851 downwards.
AGCAGGTGAAGCTGTTAACGAAGATCACAATGTAACACAAGAACAAGTTGCTAACGCAACAAAAGCAATTAACGATGCGATTGCTGCAAAAGAACGTCAAGATGCTTTAGATGCTTTAACAAAAGCTATTAAAGAAGCAAATTCAGTAGTTAAAGATGAATACAAACCAAACACTGTCACTCCATTAGAAGAAGCTGTTAAAGCTGGTGAAACAGCTCGTGCTGATGCTACTAAGACTGTTGAAGAGTTGAAACAAGCAGCACAAACAATTACTGGTGCTCAAAATAAACTTGAACTTAAAGCAAATAAAGAAGAATTGAATAAAGTTGTTAAAACTACAGAAACTTTAGAGCTTAATCCAGCTGATAAAGAAGATAAAGCGGTTCAAGATGCATTAAATACTGCTAAAGAAGTTCAAGCAGATCAAAACGCATCACAAGAAACAGTTGATAAAGCAAAAACTGATCTTGAAAATGCAGTAAAAGCTAAAACAACTCAAGATAAAGTAGACGCATTCAACAAAGCGCTTGATGCATTGAAAGCAGAACTTGAAAAAGTAAAAACTATCGACAAAGACTTCTACACTCCTAATAGTGTTAAACCAGTTACAGATGCTGAAACTGCAGGTCAAACTATTGTAAATAATTCTGCTGATAAAACAGTTGAAGAAATCAATAAAGCAACACAAGACTTGAAAGAAGCGCAAAAACATTTAGTAGAAAAAGCTGACAAAGTTGAACTTGATAAAGTGATCGACACAGCAGAAAATACTGAATTGAACGTTAATGACAAAGAAGATAAAGCAGTCAAAGATGCTTTAGACACAGCTATCAAAGTTCAAGAAGACTTCAACGCAACACAAGAAGAAGTCGACAAAGCTCAATCTGATTTAGCAAAAGCACTTGAAACAAAAGCAACTCAAGATAAAGCTGATCAAGTGAATGCTGCATTAGAAGTATTGAAAAAAGAACTTGAAAAAGTAGCTTCAATCGATAAATATGCATATACTCCAAACAGTGTAGAACCATTAACTAAAGCTGAAACAACAGGTCAAGCTATCGTGAAAAATTCTTCTGGTAAAACAGTTGAAGAAATCAATAAAGCAACACAAGACTTGAAAGAAGCGCAAAAACATTTAGTAGAAAAAGCTGACAAAGTTGAACTTGATAAAGTGATCGACACAGCAGAAAATACTGAATTGAACGTTAATGACAAAGAAGACAAAACGGTTCAAGATGCTTTAGATAAAGCAATCAAAGTACAAGAAGACTTCAACGCAACACAAGAAGAAGTCGACAAAGCTCAATCTGATTTAGCAAAAGCGCTTGAAAATAAAGCAGCTCAAGACAAAGCTGATCAAGAAAAAGTACAAGCGTTCAACAAAGCGTTAGAAGCGTTGAAAGCACAACTTGCAAGCTCAAGAACAGTGGTTAAAGATAACTTCACACCAAACAGCGTTGCTCCATTCGAAGAAGCACAAGCGGTGGCACAAGGTATCGTAAACAATCCAGAATCTGTAACAGTGGAACAAGTTGTCAAAGCAACTGAAGTCTTGAAGTCAACACAATCAAGCTTAGTAACCAAAGCAGATAAATCGGAACTTGAAAAAGTGATTAAAACTGCTGAAGGATTAGACTTGAATGTAACTGATAAAGAAGACAAAGCTGTAAAAGATGCATTAGATACAGCAGTAACAGTTGAAGCAGATCAAAATGCGACTCAAGAATCTGTGGACAAAGCACAATCTGATTTAGAAAAAGCACTTGAAACTAAAGCGGCTCAAGATAAAGCAGATGCAGTTGCGAAAGCCAAAGCAGACGCTTTAGCTGAACTTGAAAAAGCATTAGATAAAACTGAAACAATTGATAAATCTAAATACACTCCAGAATCTGTTGAAAAATTAGATCAAGCAGTTGTAGATGGAAAAGTCATTGTTGAAAAAGCAGATAATGTTTCTGTTCAAGATATTAAAGAAGCAACTAAAGCTGTTGAAACTGCATTGAATGGTCTAGAAAAAGTTAATGCTCCTGCGAAAGAAACAGGAAAAACAACTGAATCTACACCAAATACAGCTAAATCTGATACAAAATCTGATGTGAAAGCACAAGATAAACAAACATCTAAAGCTACAAAAGGTACAAAAGCTGAAAAAGCTGGAGCAACTAAAGCTAAAGCTGAAAATGCAGGCAAAAATAAAGCGAAAGCATTACCAGAAACAGGTCAAGATGTTTCATCTATCGACCCACAATATGCTTCATTAATGTTTGCGATTGGTGGTTTAATGATGTTCTTCAGAAAACGTAAAAATGAAGACAAAGATAACACTGAAAAATAATCCGTTCTTTCAAAAGAATGATTAAGTAAGTGTGCACCTCTGCGATCGATTTGATATCGAAAGCAGGGGTGCTTTTGTGTTTTTATTGGAATTTTAAGGTAGAGATTTATCTTATTTATTTCAGTGAAATTTGCGCTATAAATCAAAAAATTCGAAAATATCATACCGTTACGGTTAGTGAGCCTCTTTAATTTATGCTATGATGTTATTGTTAGAAATAATACGAAATTAAGGGGTTATTAAGTTGAATAATCACTATAAATCAGGACAACACGTAAAAGTTAAAGTGACTGGTATTCAACCTTATGGCGCATTTGTAGAAACCCCTGACAACACGGAAGGACTCATTCATATATCAGAAATCATGAATGATTATGTCCATAATTTAAATCGGTTCTTATCTGAAGGACAAATTGTCAAAGCCAAGATACTGTCTATAGATGAAGAAGGTAAACTCAATTTGTCATTAAAAGATAATGACTACTTTAAAAATTATGAACGTAAGAAAGAGAAAAAATCTGTTTTGGATGAGATCAAAGAAAACGAAAAATACGGGTTTCAAACATTAGAAGAACGTTTACCGGTTTGGATTGCGCAGTCTAAGAGAATGATTAGAGAAAATAAACTCTAATCTCATATGAAGGTCAATATACGACATGATAAGCATGTGGTATATTGGCCTTTTATTTATTTTGTCTTCAAAATGATTTGAGCGATTCTTTTTTAATTTATTTATCGGTGCTTTAAAATGAATGCACAAAGATAAATTAGGAGGCACGTATAAATGGATAAGAAATATGAACCATTGTTTGAATCATATACTCTGCCAAATGGAGTAGAGATTAGAAATCGTTTTGTGCTTGCACCATTGACACACGTATCATCTAATGAAGATGGTACCATCTCAGAAGATGAGCTGAAACATATGGAGTTACGTTCTAAAGATGTAGGAATCAGTGTCAGTGCTGCAAGTAATGTGACAGACATTGGTAAAGGTTTCCCAGGTCAGCCTTCAGTGGCGCATGACTCAGATATTGAAGGATTAAAACAATTAGCTGAAGTCATGAAGAAAAATGGCGCAAAAGCACTTGTACAAATTCATCATGCTGGTGCGCAATCTCTACCTAACTTAACACCAGAAGGAGATGTCGTAGCGCCAAGTCCGATTTCATTGAAGAGTTTCGGCCAACAAGAAGAACATCATGCGCGTGAAATTACACCTGATGAAATAGAAGAAACAATCAAAGCTTTCGGTGAAGCGACACGCCGTGTTATTGAAGCAGGCTTTGATGGTGTAGAAATTCATGGTGCGAACCATTATTTAATTCACCAATTCGTTTCACGCCACTACAATCGTCGTCAAGATGAGTGGAGCAAGCCTTATAAATATCCGCTTGCTGTGGTAGATGAAGTGCTGAACACAGTTCGTAAATTCGCAGATAAAGACTTTATTGTCGGCTACCGCTTCTCACCAGAAGATCCAGAAGAAGACGGCATTAAAATGGAACAAACTAAAGAATTATTAGGTTACTTATCTAGCAAACCACTAGATTATCTTCATGCTTCACTGATGGACATCCACTCTAAAACTAGAGAGGGCACATATGAAGGTAAAACGCGTATTGAGCTCATTCGTGACTGGATTGACGATAAAATCCCATTAGTAGGTATCGGTTCAATCTTTAACGCTGATGAGGCTTTAGACGCTTTAAATACAGGTGTACAATTCATTGCGCTAGGTCGAGAAATCTTGTTAGATGCTGAATTCATTGAGAAGATTAAAGAAGGACGTACAGAAGATATTATTTCTTACTTTGATTCGACTCGTGAAGATAATCATAATTTACCGCCAAACTTATGGAAACAATTTGATAATGGTTTCTATCCATTACCAGAAAAAGGTGAACATTAATTCATTGGTAAGGGAAATGAAATCATATTATATGAAAGTTTAAGATTTATATATAAGACTGCACGTATTAAGCGTGTGGTCTTTTTTAATTTTTGTGTAGAATCTTCTTTTTCCTGTCGTGACAGTCTTGCGCAATCACACTATTTTAAATTTTCGTAATTTTAAGCATTTTTCCTTTTACATCATAGGAGTTTTATGTAATTATTAGAAATGTAAGGGCTTTCTTATACCATTTTTAATATTAAACAAAGGGGGATTAAAAATGATTCCGTACAAACATGAACCATTTACAGATTTCCAAAAAGCAGAGAACAGAGAAGCTTATGAAAAAGCGCTCAAAAAAGTCGAAGAAGACTTAGGTAAAGAGTATCCGCTCATTATTAATGGTGAACGTATCTATACAGACGATAAAGTAAGATCATTCAACCCGTCGAATAGAGAAGAGACAATCGGTTATGTCTCTAAGGCGAATAAAGAATTAGCGGAAAAAGCATTAGAAGCGGCGAAAGAAGCGTTTAAAACATGGCGTACTGTAGCTCCTGAAGTTAGGGCAGATATTTTATTCAGAGCTGCTGCGATTACACGTCGTCGTAAACACGAATTTTCAGCATTGCTTACAAAAGAAGGCGGTAAGCCATGGAAAGAAGCAGATGCTGATACTGCAGAAGCGATTGACTTCATGGAATACTATGGACGTCAAATGTTAGAACTGAAAGACGGTAAACCTGTCAACTCTCGTCCAGGAGAATACAACCAATTTGATTATTTACCAATCGGGGTTTCTGTCGTTATCTCTCCTTGGAACTTTGCGTATGCGATTATGGCAGGTACAACAGTAGCACCTGTAGTAACAGGTAATACGGTATTATTAAAACCATCATCAAACACACCGGTTATTTCATACAAATTTATGGAAGTATTAGAAGAAGCAGGACTTCCAAAAGGGGTAGTAAACTGGATTCCTGGCGATTCTAGTGATATCGGTGACTTCTTAGTAGAAAATAAAGATGTCGGTTTAATTTCATTCACAGGTTCTAAAAATGTCGGTACAAGCATTATGCAGAAAGCATCTAAAATCCAAGAAGGTCAAAACCACTTGAAACGTGTCATTGCAGAAATGGGCGGTAAAGACACAATTGTGGTTGATAGTGAAGCGGATTTAGATGTTGCGACTGATGCGATTGTTTACTCAGCATTCGGTTTCTCTGGACAAAAATGTTCAGCTTGTTCACGTGTTATCGCAGTAGAAGATATTTACGATGACTTATTAGAACGTGTTCAAAAAGCAACTGAAGCTTTAACAGTCGGTGATGCTTCAGACTACAATAACTTTATGGGCCCTGTTATTGATGAGAAAGCATTGAAGAAAATTAAAAGTTACTTGAAAGTCGGCGAAGATGAAGGTCGTTTAGTAACTGGCGGTAAAGTAGACGATGAAGTCGGAAACTTTGTATATCCGACAGTATTTGCGGACTTAGCTTATGACAGCCGTGTGATGCAAGAAGAAATCTTCGGACCTGTTGTTGGTTTCAGTAAAGCAAAAGACTTCGATCAAGCGATTGAATATGCGAACGCAACTGAATACGGTTTAACAGGTGCAGTTATTTCTAATAACCGCTTCAAACTCGAACAAGCACGTCGCGACTTCATGGTCGGCAACCTTTACTTCAACCGTGGTTGTACAGGTGCAGTTGTCGGTTACCAACCATTCGGCGGCTTCAAAATGTCAGGTACAGACTCTAAAGCAGGTGGCCCAGACTATCTAGTGCTTCACCTACAAGGTCGTACAGTATCTGAACACCTATAAAATATAACAATATAAACAACTTGAAAGAAGATTGAAGTAAGCAACACAAATCACATTATAGCTCTAGTCGCATTATGCGGTATCTATAATGTGATTTTTTTCAAAAATATTTTAAAGTGTGGAAACTATACAATGGAGTGACATTCTATAAGAAAAATAAAAACAAAGGGATATAGAGGAGGAATCATTTATGACAAGAACAGAAGATATTATCAAAAAAACAGAACACTATGGGGCGCGCAACTATACGCCACTTCCAATTGTCATTTCTGAGGCAGACGGTATTTGGGTAACAGATCCTGAAGGCAATAAATACATGGACATGTTAGCGGCTTATTCAGCAGTTAACCAAGGCCACCGTCATCCTAAAATTATTCAAGCACTAAAAGATCAAGCGGATAAAGTGACACTCGTTTCTCGTGCGTTCAACAGTGATAATTTAGGGGACTGGTACGAGAAAGTCAGTGAATTAACAGGCAAAGAAAAAATCTTACCAATGAATACAGGTGCAGAAGCAGTTGAAACAGCGGTTAAAGCTGCACGTCGTTGGTCTTATGAAGTTAAAGGTATTGATCCAGATAAAGCTGAGATTATTGCGTTTAACGGCAACTTCCATGGACGTACGATGGCGCCGGTATCATTGTCTTCTGAAGCGGAATATCAACGCGGTTATGGTCCTTTACTAGAGGGATTCAAAAAAGTAGATTTCGGAGATGTCGATGCATTAAAAGCAGCTATTAACGAAAATACAGCTGCGATTTTAGTAGAGCCGATTCAGGGTGAAGCGGGTATTAATGTACCACCTGAAGGTTATATGAAAGCGATTCGTGAACTTGCGGATGAGCACAATGTCTTATTTATCGCAGATGAAATCCAATCTGGCTTAGGTCGTTCAGGTAAAATGTTTGCGACAGACTGGGACGATGTAAAACCAGATGTGTACATTTTAGGTAAAGCACTTGGCGGTGGGGTACTGCCAATTTCAGCTGTAGCAGCTGATCATGAAGTGTTAGATGTCTTCACACCAGGTTCACATGGTTCTACATTCGGTGGTAATCCATTAGCTGCAGCAGTTTCTATTGCGGCATTAGATGTGTTGGTAGATGAAAAGCTCGCAGAACGTTCAAGAGAACTCGGTGATTACTTCCAAGAAGAATTAAGAAAGATTGATCACCCAGCTATTAAAGAGGTACGTGGTCGTGGTTTATTCATCGGTTTAGAACTAAAAGAGAATGCGAGACCATATGCTGAAGCATTAAAAGAACAAGGATTATTGTGCAAAGAAACACACGAAACGGTGATTCGATTTGCGCCGCCATTGATTATTTCTAAGGAAGAAATTGATGACGCATTAGAGAGAATTAAGAAGGTTTTCAGCTGAGTTCAAAAAGTTGTAACAAAAGGAATGAAAACCCTTTAAAAAGGTAGCGCTTATGTTACAATACAAATGAAAGCGAAATCATTGTTAGGAAAAAGAGGCGAGAAGGATTATGACTGAGAACAATAATTTAGTGGCATCGACACAACAAATTATCAAAGAAGCTTTGCATAAATTAGGTTTTGATGACGGTATGTATGATTTAGTGAAAGAACCTTTAAGATTTTTAGAAGTTCGTATTCCAGTAAGAATGGATGACGGTACTGTTAAAACTTTCACTGGCTATCGTGCACAACATAATGATGCAGTCGGACCTACTAAAGGTGGCGTTCGTTTCCATCCGAACGTTAACGTGGATGAAGTAAAAGCATTATCAATGTGGATGACAATGAAGTGCGGTATTGTCGACTTACCATACGGCGGCGGTAAAGGCGGTATCATCTGTGACCCACGTGAAATGAGTATTCATGAAGTAGAACGATTATCTCGTGGTTATGTACGTGCAATTTCACAAATTGTTGGACCTTCTAAAGATATTCCAGCACCAGACGTAATGACAAACTCACAAATCATGGCTTGGATGATGGATGAGTATAGTGCATTAGATAAATTCAACTCACCTGGATTTATCACTGGTAAACCGATTGTGCTTGGCGGTTCTGAAGGACGCGACCGTTCAACAGCATTAGGGGTAGTTATTGCGATTGAACAAGCGGCTAAAATTAAAAACCTTGATTTAAATGGAGCAAGAATTGTCATTCAAGGTTTCGGTAACGCAGGCAGCTTCTTAGCGAAATTCTTATTTGATAAAGGCGCTAAGATTGTCGGTATCTCAGATGCATACGGTGCATTATCTGATCCAGAAGGTTTAGATATCGATTACCTATTAGACCGTAGAGACAGCTTTGGTACAGTAACAAACTTATTTGAAGAAACAATTTCTAACAAAGAACTCTTTGAATTAGATTGCGACATCTTAATTCCAGCTGCAATTGAAAACCAAATTACAAAAGATAACGCACCAAACATTAAAGCGGATATCTTAGTAGAAGCAGCAAACGGACCTACAACTTTAGAAGCAACACGTATCTTACACGAACGCGGTATCTTATTAGTACCAGACGTACTTGCGAGTGCCGGCGGTGTAACTGTGTCTTACTTCGAGTGGGTTCAAAACAACCAAGGTTACTACTGGACAGAAGATGAAGTAAACGAAAAAATGCGTGATAAATTAATCACAGCATTCAATGATATTTATGAATTAGCACAAAACCGTAAAATTGACATGCGTTTAGCAGCATACATTATCGGTATTAAACGTACTGCAGAAGCAGCACGCTATCGTGGTTGGGCTTAAATTTATAGCTCATAACGAAATTAAGACCTTAGGCTCTATAATAAATTCGGTTGATGAGATAA
>NZ_KV837156.1:0-407 GCF_001838465.1 Staphylococcus sp. HMSC061G12 | reverse complement strand
TATCAAGACAAGAAGAAACTCGTTTCACTCGTTTCAAAAACCCTCCTGATTTTTAGAGAAAAATTCTTTTATTTCATCGTCTTTAATAAAATAATATGCCATCTTTCCCTTTTTATAAAAATCAAGTACATCATTTTTATATAAAAGTCTTAAATGATGTGAAGTTGAAGCAACACTTATTTTCAATATCAAAGAAATATCACAAACACACAACTCATCTTCTTTAATCAAAGATAATATGATTTTCAATTTCTTCTCATCACAAATCTTTTCTAAAATGTTAAGTAATTTCTTAGATTTATCATCTTCTAAAAAACTTAAAGCATTGTTAACTTTATCCTCATGTACACAGATCACATCACAAGCATTTTCATAACTCATATAAAATCGCACCCTAAATTAAAATA
>NZ_KV837155.1:0-486 GCF_001838465.1 Staphylococcus sp. HMSC061G12 | reverse complement strand
AGCAGGCGCTCTCCCAGCTGAGCTAAGCCCCCATTATACAATTAAGAGTCGGGAAGACAGGATTCGAACCTGCGACCCCTTGGTCCCAAACCAAGTGCTCTACCAAGCTGAGCTACTTCCCGTTATTAAATTATTAAATAATAAATATAAAATGGCGCGCCCGATAGGAGTCGAACCCATAACCTCTTGATCCGTAGTCAAACGCTCTATCCAGTTGAGCTACGGGCGCATGTTTTATATTATATATGGTGCCGAGGACCGGAATCGAACCGGTACGGTAATCACTTACCGCAGGATTTTAAGTCCTGTGCGTCTGCCAGTTCCGCCACCCCGGCATCATAAAATAAAAATGGAGCAGAAGACGGGATTCGAACCCGCGACCCCAACCTTGGCAAGGTTGTATTCTACCGCTGAACTACTTCTGCATGATTCAGTTATAATCGGAAAACTGATGAGCCATAGAGGATTCGAACCTCTGACCCTCTG
>NZ_KV837154.1:0-270 GCF_001838465.1 Staphylococcus sp. HMSC061G12 | reverse complement strand
GGGTTCTGTTGCAAAGTTAGAAAAATATAGCTAATCACCATTTTATTGTGTCAGTCTTCGCCTAACCAGCTAACATATAACTAATTTCGTGGCATGGTGAAAATCCGTAGATCTGAAGAGACCTACGGTTCTTTTTATATAATCCGTAAATACATTCAATGCCTTTGAGTGTATTTTTTGCCGTATTGACACTTTGATATCTTGTCTTTCTCACCTTAATGTGACGATGATCTTGTTCAATGAGGTTATTGAGATATTTAGATGTGCAAT
>NZ_KV837153.1:0-210 GCF_001838465.1 Staphylococcus sp. HMSC061G12 | reverse complement strand
ACAAACACTTAAAGGAAAAAACATTGCATTAATTTTCGAAAAAGACTCAACTCGTACTCGTTGCGCATTTGAAGTTGCGGCAGCTGACCAAGGTGCAAGTACTACTTATCTTGGACCAACTGGTTCTCAAATGGGCAAAAAAGAAACAGCAGCAGATACAGCTCGCGTTTTAGGCGGCATGTATGACGGCATCGAATATCGCGGATTCTC
>NZ_KV837152.1:148883-161027 GCF_001838465.1 Staphylococcus sp. HMSC061G12 | reverse complement strand
CCAAGTAACTGTTCCTGATTACCCAACAACAGGTGATCAACCAAAAGTTACGGTAGATAACCCAACGCTAATCCCTGATGGCAAAGTTCCAGGTGAATATGAAGTACCGGTTACAGTCACTTATCCAGATGGTACAAAAGATCATGTATCTGTGAAAGTAGTCGTTGGTCCAAAAGATTCAGATACGTATGAACCGACAACTCAATCAATTGAAAAACCGTATGGCAGTCATACAACGATTGATGAAATTGTAGGTAAAGTAACTGTTCCAGGTTACCCTGATACTGAAAAACCATATAAAGTTACAGTGGATAATCCAACATTAATCCCAAGTGGTTCAATTCCAGGTGTGTATGATGTCCCAGTAACAGTCACTTATCCAGATGGCACAACTGACCATATAAATGTCACAATCACTGTTTATCCGCAACCAGATGCTGATGTATACAATCCTGGATATAACGATGTCCAAGTGAACCCTGGAGAGTCTATTGAAATTCCTCAAGTCAAAGATGATGTTCCAACTGGCACACACTTTGAAATTCCGAGTGAATCAGGAATAGATAAAGATTGGACAGTTACAGTAAATCCTGATACTGGTAAAATTACAGTTACAGTACCAGAAGATGCTGCTGAAGGAGAGGTTGTTACAGTTATAGTTAAAGTGACATATCCAGATGGTTCAACAGAAAATGTTACTGTTGATGTCACAGTACATGATTCAATTGCACTAGAAGCACCAGTTGTGAACCCAATTGAAGCAGGAGACAGAACTGTCACAGGAACTGGCAAAGAACCAGGTTCAACTGTAACAGTGACATTCCCAGACGGATCTACTGTAACAACTAAAGTAGATAAAGATGGTAATTGGAAAGTAGATGTTCCTGAAGCTGTAACATTGAAAGATGGAGACAATGTGAAAGCAGTAATTACTGATGAAGCAGGCAATGTTTCAAAAGAAACAGTAACACCAGTTAAAGATACAGTTGCACCAGAAGCACCAGTTGTTAATGTAATTCATGCTGGAGATAAAGTAGTCACAGGTACTGCTGAACCAGGTACAACAGTTACTGTAACGTTCCCTAATGGCTCAGTAGTTACAGTCAAAGTTGGACAAGATGGCACATGGTCAGTGGATGTTCCTTCTAATGTAATGTTGAAAGATGGAGATAAAGTAACTGTAGTTGCTACTGATGAAGCAGGTAATATTTCTAAATCATCAACTGCAATCGTAGTAGGCGACAAAGAAGTTGTACCTACTCCGAATAAAGAAAAAATTAATACACCAGAATCTGATGGAACAAACACAATTGATACGAACACAACTGATACAAACAATAAATCTTCTAAAGTTGGAGTATCAACAGTGAAAGATGAATCTTCAAATAAAACAGCTGACAAATCAAAAGCAAAATCAACTGCTAAAGCTTTACCAGATACAGGTAAAGACACTGTTAATAGTGGCGTATTATTTGGCGGATTATTCGCAGCCCTAGGTTCAATCTTGTTATTCAGAAGACGTCGTAATCACGATGACAATAAATAAAACTAAATCATAAGTAGTTTTTAGACCGTACACTTTATTGGGTACGGTCTTTTTTATGCATATAGGGAAATCCCCGATTTTGTAATTTAGTACAATTGAATTTAGAAAAAAGTATTCAACTTTTACGATTAATAAGCTATGATAAACAAAGTTAACTCTCATAAGAGCCCCTTTTTAATTCCTAACACAAACATTTTCTAGTTTGTTTTGACACTTTTAATTCACTTCTAACTATCACTTTTTAATTCATTTTTTAGACACCTTTTTCTTAATTTTATACTTGATAGGAGAATCAATGATGGACTATACCTATAATATTTTTACTTCGTCCGTATGTAATTTTGACTTAATGCACGACAACCAATATATTACTGTGTACTTTGTGATAAGTGGTTTGGCTAAAGTAACTATTGATGAGATCGAATTAGAATATGGGACTGGCGATACATTTGTCACAACACCAGAAATGAAATACTCACAGATCCAAAGTATCGATGGCAGTATTGTTTGCCTCTCTATCAATAAAGTACACTTCAATAAATATTATTTAAGAAATGCGCGTAACATCACTAAAACAGACCAAACACAGCTTAGTATGAAAAAAGCGTTTATGAACTATATTCGTTTTATGTATGAAGAAGATTTATTTATGGCTGATATCAATATCATTAAACTTATTAATTATTTGCATATATACTACAGCGAAAGTGAAAGCTATGTTTTTAATTTCACTACAAATGAGAATGTGTTAAAAGCTGTTTCACACGTTAATCATAATTTTAAAGCACCATTAAAGTTAAGCGATGTCGCGCAAGTACTTTATGTAAACAGTAGTTTTCTTTCGAGAAAGTTCAAAGAGGAGATGCAAATAGGTTTTAATGAATATGTAAGACGACTCAAGCTATATAAATTAGCAGAAGAATTACTCATCCGCGGTAATGAAAATGAGTTATGGAAAGAATATAATTTTGCGAGTTATCGTACATATTTGAAAAACTTTAAAAACCAATTTCACATGAGTCCCAAAGATTTTATCAACCAAGCTCAATACTATAAACGGGCAGAAAATATGATATCTGAATTGATTTATAGAGAAGCTTTGTCCTATTTAGAAACGGTGAACAATTAAAAATTTAAGGGATATTCATCGCTTGCACTTTTTTTACTTTTGACATGCACTTTTTTTACTATTCCTTTGATGTCTATTTATTTTCGAAAAAAATCAGTTAATATAAATTTTGTTCTCTTAAAAAGAGGATGTAAGTAAATGATTTTTAGAAAAGAACACTCAGCATATAGACACAGACACATCGGAGGAACAACAATGAAACAACCCAATCGTAGACTTGATTTTTTGCCTAATAAGCAAAACAAGTACTCTATCCGTAAATTTACGGTAGGAACCGCTTCTATCCTTGTAGGAGCAACACTCATGTTTGGCCTCAGTCATGACGCCCAAGCAGCAGAAGAACAAACATCTAGTACAGACACCACTCAAACTCAGTCTGAATCACCAAAACCTAACTCAGACACAACGTCTCAACCAACCCAAGAGACAAAAACAACAGCAGTCGTTACACCACCTGTAACAACAGAAGCTCCTGCCTCTGAAAATACTGCACCTCATAATCCAGAATTAAACCAAACAACATCAGAAGCACCGACAACTATAGAACAAGCACCACAACCAGAAGAAACAAATCCAACAGCAAAAGACACAACTCCAGAATCAACACCAACGATTGACCCAACATCAGAATCAAATCCAACGATTCATACACGTGCAAAGCGTTCATTAGACACAGAACCACAAGTTGAAGCACCCGTTAATAATGAAACGTACAATGGAAAAATCATTGATTATACTGGTAGCGATTTAGTGAAGAAAGTAGCGAATCCAGGACAAATAGTTGCACCAGATTATATTGATTTTTCACCTAAATTTAAAGATCATGACAGTAAATCTTATTCTTTCCTAACGAACAAAGAAACAATGACAAGTAAAAAAACTACAACTACAAATGGTGGTGGCATTCATGCGTATCTAGGTGATTATATTACTCTTGATGATACTCAACCAGAAGCCTATGTGTATATCAATAATGTAGGTACAGCGAACGGTCATAAAGTAGATGCATTGGTGCATGTCAAAATGGATGAACCATCTAGAAAGTTTCCAACTAATAAAAGATATTTCTTTACTTCAGGTCGAGACATGTTGTCTATGACTTCTCAAGATGGTGGCGGTGCAACAGCTAACATTAAATTCATGTCTAATATCGATAAGACAAAATTAGACGGTTTTTATAATAAGGTTACTAACGGTACGTCTATTACTTCTGTAATAGAAGGGCTAAAGAATCTCAATGATAAACTTCATCCTGTAAGTGGGTTATTAAATATTTATGATCTTGATGATTATGATCGAAATAAAGAAGTAGATGTTAGAAAGTCCGTAACTTTTAACCGAAATGAAATTAACGAACTGTATATTAGTAGTAACACTCTTTCAGAGGCTACAGCTAATTTAGAGTTAAAAGATAATAAAGTCATTATTTCGACAGGTGAACACCCAAGAGGGGCTGTTGAAGATTATCCAAATAGAGTAACTGCCACTTTCAAAGATAAGAGTGAATTGACTTATAGTATGACTGGAAGAAATGCATCAGGTACAGCGTTTCATGTAAAAGGTATCTTACTAGTACCAGTACAACCTTATACAGTTCAAGTCGTTAATCCAACTGGAAATGATGATGCGAAAGTAACAATCACCCAGTATATTCCAACAAGAGAAGTACATCAAACAGCGACTTTACCAAGCAAAATTGAAATGACAGCAGCATTTCCACAAGGCATTGTTGCAAATGTTCAACCTAATACAAATTACTTTGCTGCCACTCAAAATAATACAAACAAAGTGATACTAACTAACAGCAACAATGCTTTATCACAAGCAGCTTTCTATGATAAAACTTATACGCCTTCAATCACTTTGAAACATAACTTAACAACTGAAGATATCAGCACAAGTTCAGAAAAATGGACACGATTAAAAGAATATTACGATGGAAATGCATTAAACGTTCCAGTGAAGTGGTCATTTGATAATGGGACAAAGCACATTGAAAACCTAACAACAGATTATCAAACCGTTGCATTAAAACTCTCTGATGAACTTAAAAAAGAAATTGATAAGCAAATTATGGCAGAAGCAACCGCTTCGATTGAAGAAGCTAAAAAAGCGCATGCCCAAGCAAAAGCAACAGCTCAAACAATCGCTGCCGACCAACTTGTAAGCAAAAATGAAATGGACGGTTTGCAAAATGAAATTCAAACAGCAACATCTAGAAAAAATGAAGCGCAAATAAAAGTGAATCAATTGCCGGAACGTTTAAAAGCAACATTACAACAAGAACTAGATCAATTAACTGAGATTGAATTACCAAAAGTAAATGATGAAAATAACAATTCAATTTCTGATGATCAAGACAAGTTGATAGCAGAGGCTGAGCAACTGTTAAAAGAAACACAAGAGGCTGAAAGCAAAGCGAAAGCAACATTAGAAACAGCAAATGAAAACAATGCGATTTCTCCAACTGAACATGATAATTTATCAGCACTTCAAAAAGAATTTGAAACTAAGAAAAAAGCAGCAGAAGCAAAGATAAAAGAAGTTAATGAGAAACATCAATCTCCATTAATTGAAAAATTGAATAAGCTTGTGGGTATTACAGTTCCTATAGCAAACGACAAGAACAACAATGGTAAACCAGACGAACAAGATGAAAAGGAACAACTCATAGCAGCTTTAGATAATGTTGAAGACTTAGTGAAGAAAGCAGAAGTTGCAGACCAAACAGCACAATCACAATTACAACAAGCAAATGAAGACAACTTAATTAAGCCACAAGAACATACAGAATTAACCGCTGCAAAAGAACTTGCAACATCAACAAAATCAACAGCAGAAGCAGCAGTTAAAACATTACCTCTGGAGCAACAACAATCATTCTTAGACAGATTGAATCTTTTAAAAGGGATTGTTGTACCAGAAGTTAATGATAAAAATGAGAATGATATTCCAGACACCCAAGATGAGTTAATCAAGTTGGCAGAAGCAGCGATTAAATCAGCAGAAGATGCTGAGAAAAAAGCAGTTTCCGAATTAGCAACAGCACAAGAAAACCAGGGTATCAATCAAGAAGAAAATGCGAAATTAACAGAACTTCAAAAAGACTTTGAAACTCAAAAACAAGCAGCAACAGAAAAAGCTAATGCAGTTGATAAGAAATATAACGATAAACTATTACAACAAATCAATGCGTTAAAAGGAATTGAAGTTCCGGTTGTTAACGATACTGATAATAATGGAAAACCGGATACTGCTGATCGTGCCGAAACAGACCAAAGCTTAGCAGAAGCGAAAGCGGCAATTGAGAAAGCAAAACTTGCTGATAAAGCAGCACAAGCTAAATTAGCTGAAGTAAACCAAGATGATGTTATTTCACTCAAAGAATTAGAAGGATTATATGTTGTAGAAAATCAGGCTGACGAAGCAAATTCAACTGCAAGAGGTTTAGTAGAAGCACTTCCAGAAAACATGCAAGCTCCTTTATTAGACGAACTTGATGCATTGAACGGTATTGAAATTCCATCTATTAATGATACTGACAACAACAACATTCCAGACGAACAAGACGCATTAATCGCAGAGGCAAAAGATTTATTAGCCGCAGTTAAAGTAGCAGATCAAAATGCAAACGAAGAATTAACTAAAGCTGAAGCTGATAAAGCCATCAATCAACAAGAGCACGACAACTTAGAAAACTTACAACAAGATTTTACAACGAAGAAACAAGCAGCTAGCGATAAAATTAACCAGATTGAAGAGAAATATCGTGGTGATTTAACGACACAACTTGAAGCATTAAAAGGAATTACAGTTCCTGCTGTTAATGACACAAATAGAAATGGTAAACCAGATGATCAAGATGCAAAAGAACAACAAGATGCAGCATTGAAAAACGCAGAAAATTTAGTTAAGAAAGCAGAAGCTGCAGACCAAGCAGCACAAACACAATTACAACAAGCCAATGCAGATAACTTAATTAAAGCTCAAGAACATCAAGATTTAACTGTCTCAAAAGAAAATGCAGATACAACAAAAACAACAGCAGATAAAGCAGTTAAAGCCTTACCATCAGAAGTACAAACATCATTATTAGAAAGATTGGCTAAGTTAAAAGGTATTACGGTACCAGGCATTAATGACAACAATAATAACAACATCCCTGATGAACAAGATGTGTTGATTGAAGCGGCTAAACTTTCTATTAAAGCAGTTGAAGCAGCGGATAAATTAGCTAACGAAGAATTGGTTAAAGCTAATGATGACAAAGTTATTAATCAACAAGAACATGACAACTTAGATGAGCTACAACAAGATTTCACAACGAAGAAACAAGCAGCTAACGATAAAATCAATGCGATTGATGTACAGTATCGTGGAGAATTATCAACACAACTAGCAGCGTTAAACGGTATTGTTGTACCAGAAGTAAATGATAAAGATAATAATGGTAAAACAGACGATGTTGATCAAGCTGAACTAGAAGCATTGCTTAAAGAAGCACAAGTATCTTTAGACAAAGCAAAAGCAGCAGATTTAGCAGCGAAACATAACTTAACAGACGCAGCACAAGATAAGCTGATTAATACGAAAGAACATCAAGATTTAACAGAAGCTCAGAAAAAAGCTGTTTCAACAAAAGCAGAAGCAACAGAAAAAGTGAATGCATTACCTGAAGCATTACGTGCACCTTTAGAGCAAGAACTAGCAAAATTAGATGGTATTCGTGTTCCAGACATCAATGACGATAACAACAATATGATTCCAGATACTCAAGATGCTTTAGTTAAAGCAGCAGAGGAAGCAATTGAAAAAGCAAAAGCAGCTGATGCTTTGGCAAAATCTGAATTAACAAAAGCAAACGAGAATCAAGCTATTTCACCAGAAGAACATCAGACACTACAAAACTTACAACATGATTTTGAACAAAAGAAAGCAACAGCACAACAAGCATTAGACGCAGTTGATCCAGCATATCAAGGTGTATTGCCTGGGAAATTAAAAGCATTAACAGGTATTGATGTACCAGAAGTGAATGATGCTAATAGTAATGATGTAGCTGATGATAAAGAGGCTGGACTCAGAAAACTTGTACAAAAAGTTGTAGAAACAGATAAAGCAGCAAAAGCAGCGATTTTAGCGATACAAGATGATGGATTAGTTAACCCAGACGAAATCGAATCATTAAGACCTTTCAAACTTGCTGCATATGAATCTAAAATGAATGCCTTTACCGATGTTCATAATCTCTCAGATGGAACACCTTTAAAAGCAGAGTTACTGAGCGTTTTAAGACAATACCCTGATTTAATCGTTCCACCAGTAAATGACAACAATGCAAATGATATTCCAGATTCAGAAGATTTATTAATACGCTTTGCCGGAGATGCATTGAAAGAGGCACAAGCAGCAGATAAAGCAGCAAAAGAAATGTTAGCTGAAGCACTAAAACCAAATGCATTAATTGATGAAACAGAACACCAAGCATTAGTAGCAGCACAAGCTAACTTTGAACAAAAGAAAGCATTAGCAAATGAAAAAATTAATGCGATTCAAGAAGTATCCCGCAAAGACCTGCCACAACAACTTGCGGCATTAACAGGTATTACTGTACCAGAAGTGAATGACAAGGATAAAAACGGGATTCGTGATGACGTAGATCAAGCCATTCATAAAGCGAAAGAAGCGGTAGAAGCAGCAAAAGCAGCTTATAACAATGCATTGACGCAAATGGATGATATTCAAAAAGATAATATCATTACACCAGAAGAAAGCGTAGATTTAGCCAAAGCAATTTCATTAGCAGAGGACAAAAAAGCAGCAGCACAAACGTTAGTAGACGCATTATTATCAGAACCTGTTAAACAAACGTTACAAACAGAACTCGATGCATTAACACCAATTGGGCCGCCACAAGTCAACGATGAAAATCATAATGGTGTGCCAGATAAAGAAGATAGCTTATTTGATGAGGCAGCCAAAGCTTATGAAGCAGCTAAAAATGCAGAAGCAGTGGCACAAACAGCAGTAGAAGAAGTTCAAGCAGATGGTGTGGTAAACCCTGATGAACAAGAACAATTAAAAGCGTTACAAGAAGAATTTAAACAAAAGAAAGCGTTAGCTGAAGAAAAGCTTGAAGCAGTTGAGAGTAAATACAGACAAGATCTGCCTGAAAAAGTACAAGCGTTAACAGGAATTTCAATTCCATCTGTGAATGATAAAAATCAAAATGGTATTCGTGATGATATTGATACATTAATAGACAAGGCACAACAATTAATCAATGCGACTAAAGATATGGCGCAAGCAGCACAAGCTAAAGCAGATGAGGCATTAGTAGACGGTTTAATCAATCCTAGTGAATTAGAAGTTCTAAGCGGTGCTAAAAATTTAGCAGAAGCTAATAAAGCTGCGGCGCAAGCAGCAATTGATGATTTACCAATGGCATATCAAAAAGACTTGCAGTTACAATTAGATGCGATTAATGAAATTACTTTACCAACTGTCAATGATCAAGATAATAACCACATTGATGATCATACAGATGCATTGAAAGCAGCTGTTCAAGACTTAGTTGATGAAGCAAAACGTGCACATGAAACAGCAAAACAACAACTAGAATCAATTCAACAAGATCAATTAGTCACACCAAAAGAACAGTCAGAATTAATTAACCAAGTCAACTATGCGAAGGCAGCGAAACACTATGCTCAAAAAGCAGTGGATATGATTGATGAAAACTTAAGACCGGAATTCCAACCACAATTAGATGCGTTAAAAGCAATCGATGTCCCAGAAGTGAATGATAAAAATGCAAATGGTATCGATGATAACCAAGATCAATTGATGAGTGATGCATTACAAGCAATTAAGGCAGCAGAAGCAGCAGAAAAAGTTGCGCAAGCAGGATTAGAAACAGCTCAGGACAATGGTGTTATCAACGACGATGAACATGATATGTTATCAAATCTTCAAAAAGCATTCTTAGCACAGAAAAATATTGCTAAAGATAAAATTGCTTTAGTTGATGATGCACTAAAAGGTGAACTTCTAAAAATGCTTGATGCTTTAAAAGGTATTGCAGTACCAGCAGTCAATGATCACAACCATAATGATGTAGATGATACGTTGGATCAAACACTTCAAGATTTAATAAATGCAGTAAAAGCTGCACATGAAACAGCACAAGGTGATTTAATAAAAGCGAATGCAGATTACTTAATTACACCACAAGAACAAGACACATTGATTGAATCACAAAACCATGCATCAAAACTAAAAGAACAAGCAACTGAGACGATTCAACAAAGTAAGATTCCAGCAGCAGTTAAAGATGAATTAGTGAATGCTTTAGCGCAAATGCAAGCTATCTCAATTCCAGACATCAATGACCAAAATGCAAATGGCATTGCAGATGATATTGATACATTGCTAGAACAAGCAGAAGCACGCGTGGCACAAGCTGAAAAAATGAATCAAGAGATACAATCTGAACTTGATACAGCAAATGAAAATGGCTTGATTACACCACAAGAACATCAAAACTTATTACAACATCAAGCATTGTTTGAAGGTGCTAAAGATTCAGCACAACAAATTGTGAAGCAATTACCAGCAACTTATCAATCACCATTTGAAGTACGTTTAAAACAACTTCAAAGCATCACAGTTCCAAACATCAATGATCAAAATGCCAATAATATTTCAGACGCAGATGATGCTGCATTAGCTGAAGCAACAGAGTTTGTCAGAGTGGCACAAGCAATGGATGCTAAACTACAGGAAAAAATAGCAACGAATACAGCAGATGGTTTAGTTACACCAAGCGAATATAAGCAATTAGCTCAATTACAAGCAATTTACGAAAATGTGAAAGCACAAGCAAAAGAAAAGGTAAATCAATTATCATTAACATTGCAAGGTAATCTTCCAAAAGATTTAGTGTTGCTCAAAGGTATTACATTACCGCAGATTAATGATCAAAATGAAAATGGTATTGATGATAATGTAGATGTATTAATCCATGAAGCGAGAGATGCGGTAAAAGCAGCACAGTCAGCTGATGAGCATGCTCAAATATTATTTGATTCTACAGTCTCTGACAATTTAGTTACACCACAAGAACAAACATTACTAAAATCTGCACAAGAAGAAGCGCAAATATTAAAAACATCAGCAGAGAGAAAAGTAAACGTATTACCAAGTGAACTAAAAGGCAATTTACCAGCGTTATTAGCACAATTACAAGGTATCGACATCCCAGAAATCAATGACGCTAATGCGAATGGTACAAACGACATCCAAGATCAATGGTTAAATGAAGCAGAAGCAGCGTTGAGGGAAGCAATATCAACAAATAACGCAGCACACATTGAACTTGAAAAAGTACTTTCAGATCATCATGTACAGACAGAAGAACAAGAAGCATTAACGATTGTTCAAGAAAAAGTAAAGACAACAAAAGAATTAGCACAATCAGCAATAGCTCAGTTACCAAGTGAATTAAAAGGCAACTTGATTTCAGAGTTAAACAACATAGAAAATATTGAAATTCCAGCAGTAACTGAAGATAAATCTACAACTTCTCTTGAAACAATTTCAAATGAAGTAGTATCGGAAAAGTCTGTTACAACAACTACACAACGAGAAGAAATACACCTAGAAAATGCAGATGAAACTTCTCTTAACCAGATGGTTTCTGAAACAACTTCATCAGTTGATTTGAATACTGAGAGTGAAGTTAAACAAGAAGTCAAAACAGAAGGTACAAACAAACAACTAGAGCATACAACAGAAGAGGAAGCATCATCTGAACGCACGTCTTTAGAGGTAGAAAATCAAACCGAAATAACACAAAAACATCAGACGTCTAAAGATAACAATGCTTCTGATGAATCAACAAATGAACATCAAGATACTACTCGAGCTTCTGATAGACATATGTATCAAAACGATGAAGAGCGTTCATCACAAACATCAAACAACCCAACAACTAGAACTACACATCCAGAACAAACAGTTTCTTCTAAACAACAAAAAGCTTTACCAAATACAGGTCAGTCACAATCTAACAGCATCCTTGTAGGCGGATTAGCCGCATTGATCGGAGCCGCATTCTTAGTAAGCAGTCGTCGTAGAAAAAATTAATATTTAAACGAAAGTCGTACTCGTAGTGAGTGCGGCTTTTTTGATATCGATTATTGTTAATATCTTAATATCAGCTATATCTTTACCGTTTCGTCTAAATACTCGTAATAAGTGAGACAAAGTAGTCTCGCCATAAAAAGAACCCCATTCTAAGATGATAGAGTGGGATTTAGTGATGTAGTCTAATATTTGTTAAGCGTATAATAATAACTTAGTTAAATTTTTACGTTAAGTTAATAAAAAAGGATGAGACACTGTTTAGTATCTCATCCTTTATCGTAGCGGAGAAAGAGGGATTCGAACCCCCGCGAGCCGTTAAGCC
>NZ_KV837152.1:141690-148783 GCF_001838465.1 Staphylococcus sp. HMSC061G12 | reverse complement strand
TCAAGACCGATCCCTTCAGCCGGACTTGGGTATTTCTCCATAGCTTTTTAACACAAGATTTATTATATAGGAGAATGTGTAACGCGTCAATAATTTTTTTAATGAAATCCACAGAAATCATAAAGTAATTTTACATATACTTAAAAAATGGACTAAAGGCTTTCTGGTTGAATAAAACAGATAAAAATATAACATTTTAGCACAAAAACTTACAATAAAGCATTCAATTTTCTGAACATTTAGTTTATTATAAATAGGTGTAGTCTTATTTTGGATAATTTCATCAGTTATGAAATGTATCTACCTCAATCATCACTTCTTTTACACTTCTATTTTACTGCTTGCTTTTCTATGGATATTTAGAAGAACTCATTCACATTATCATTTTATTTTATTAGGGGGGATATTTTTGGATTACAGTTATAATATTTTTCAAGGTTGGTCTTGTATAAAAGATAATTCGAAAAGCGAGGAGTACGTTAATATTTATTTAGTTTTATCAGGTACAGTCTTCGTTAAAAAAGGGGCACAGCACTTTACCTATAAAACAGGAGATCTTTTTGTTCAAAAACCACATTTCACAAATATGGAAGTGGAGATTAAAGAAGGGAAAGTTGTCTGTTTATCAATTCATTATGTGTATTTTAAGCCAGCCTGTTTAAAAGAAATCAATCATGTTGAAAGCAATTTTGAAATCCACCATATCATTAAAAATGATTATATCCAGGCTTTACGTTATGTATGTGAAACAAACTTTGTGAAAGCGAATGCGACCATTGTTCGACTGGTAAGATACTTACGTGTTTACTTGGAAAACTTCGACATCTACTTATTCAATATGACTAATAACCCGACAATCAACCACATTATTGAGTACATCAATCACCATTCAGATGAAGCGTTAAAGTTAACAACTATCGCTGAAAGTTTTGATTTAAATATCAGTTATTTATCACGTGTATTTAAAGATGCAGCACGTGTTAACTACAATGATTACGTACAACAAGTGAAGATTTTTAACGTGGCAGAATATTTATTAATTAATGGTGAAGATAATCAAAAAACCAAAGAAGTTTGGAAAAGATATTCATACTCTAGTAAACGTTCTTTCCTCAACAATTTTAAGAAACAATTTAATATGGTGCCCATGGAGTATGTGGCTCGGTCTCAAAAAAGACGTATTAAAAATAATGAACGTTCTCAAAAAGTGTATGATGAAGTTTTGAAATTCATGAATGGCTAATTCTTATAAAGCGTGTACTCCTGTACCGCTTTTTTATTTTGAGTGACGCAAATCTAAATTAGTATTCAATCTAATAAAATCTTAATCTTATTTTGCGACTGATAGGGTATAAGTTACTAACTTAGTGTATAAATCAAACCTATGGGGGAATTAACATGAAAATCAATATCGCAGATGCTTTAACTAAAAGATTGGGCAAGTTAGAAGGTAACTTTAAACACTACGCAGATGATATGGCGTATTTAACTTTAGTGTCAGGTATAGATAAGTCATTAAAAGATTTATTAGGAATTCAAGTTTTACGTCAAGCACAGTCAGAAACTGTCGCTAGAGAGATGTCACGTTTAGATTTAGCAGTTCTAGATCAAAATGAAATGATAGATATGGTAAAACTAAGAACGGTTTATGTACATGATTTTGAACCAAGCGCTAGCGGCCAAGCAGGTCATGCAGTATCAACAATTCAACGTGATTTTACTGAACATTTAAAGAAAATGACGAACCCGCCTAAATCTTGGGTTTACAATGTTTCTGACCAAACAAAATTCCATTATGCGGCAGTCTATATCGATGTAAAAGCAAAGAAAGACTTTGAATTACCAGAAACTAAAAGCGCATTTTTAAAACAATATCCGGAGTTGAAAGATGCTGATTTAATTTATAAAAGCATTCAAAACCATCAACAAGAACGTGATCATTCTATTGAAGAAATTGTAGAAGAACCTATACAAACTAACGTAATAGAACCTGCGTTAACAGAACATACTGATTTACAATCTCGTCAAAGTGATGTTCAAGCTATCTATAAAGGTGAATATAAAGACTTCCAAGTAACCGTTTATTTACAGGTCTTAGAATTGGGTTACCATCTAGATGAAGAGCAAGATGAAGAATTAGAAACAACACTCACTACAGATGACAAAGGTGAAGTCATCGCAGTAGGAGAACTAGAAGAAGAATTCACCGCAGTAAAAGAAGAGCCTGCAAAAGAAGAGAAAATATCTTCAGAAAATGAACCATCTGAAGATGACAAGTCTGAATCAGAGTCGTCTGAAGAGAAAGAAAAGAAACAAGAAGATAAAGAAAAAGTAGAATCAAAAGATAAGAAAGACAAAGAGACAAAAGAGAAGAAGGACAAGAAAGACAAAGATAAAAAAGGAAAAGGTAAGAAAGACGACAAAGACGACAAAGATAAGAAATCTAAGAAGAAAGGTAAAAAGAAAGACGATAAAAAAGAAGATTCAAAAGACAAGAAGAAAAAGGATAAAAAGAAAAAAGACAAAAAGAAGAAAAAGAAATAATGTTGTTTAAATAAGGTAAGATATGAAAATCCACCTTCAAAGCCAAGCGTGTTTGAAGGTGGATTGATTTTTGTATTTGAGAATAATCTTTAAGCTGGGATTTCAGCTTTTTTATCTGAATGTTTACGTACAAACGCAGCTACAATCACTGAAATAATACCGAAAGTCATAAAGCCGATGAACATCCATACGGTAGTGTTAAGTTCAATAGGATGATGCATATAAATAATTTGTCTTAAGGTTGTCGCATAGTTAGAGAATGGATTCCAACCTGCGATATAGTCGCGATAAAATTTAGGCAACATTTCTTTTGGCGTAGTGACCAATTGCATACTGAAGAACATCAATAAGAAGAAAATTGGTACGCTCTTCATGCCTAACCAAGTCATTGTACCTAAAATCAAACCGATGAAACCTAAGAATGCTAACATCACAAAGCATGCGACACGGTTTGGATGGTCAAAGTGGAAACCTTGAACGCCTGACATAAAGTAAATGTATCCAAAGCTTCCGATAAACGCTGTGAGGACAGCCACAACAATTTGACTCAATGCCGCAATAACACGCTGACTACGTTGAATTAAATGACTAGTTCTAAACGCAAAGAATAATAAAATTGAGCTGACAATAGATCCCATCCAAACTGGCATAAACATTAAGAATGGCGCATTACCATTGGCTTGGTGATCTTTCACCTTATCAACAGACACTGCTTTGGTTTCAACAGGTTGAATTAAACTTTCAATCTCTTTAGCTGGAATAGAGACATTTTGTTTATTTAGAATGTTTAAGCCTTGTTTCATGACTTTTTGGTTTAAATTCGTGCTGATCCCATTAAAAACTTTGTTTGCTATTTGAGAGCCTTGTAAACCAGAACCTTCACTTACAATTGTTTTTAAATGTGCAGCTTGTGGTTTTACTTGTTCTAATCCAGATTGTTTCATTTTTTCCGCCATTTGCTGTGCAACTTGTGGTGGAATCTCTCCAGATTTTACTTTGTCTTCCATTTCTTGTTGTTTTGCTTTCATAACAGTTGCTTGTGTTTTGCTTAAGGCGTGTTTTGAGAAATCCTTTTCTAAGACAATGATTCCGTAATATTTTTGGTTGAATAATCCTGATCTAGCTTTATCCTCACTGGATACAGCTTTCCATTGAATGGCCTCTGATTTATTTTTTAGTAAATGGTCTTCTAAATTTTTGCCGATATTAATAGATTTACTTTGAATAGATGTGCCCTCATCTAAATTCACAATCGCTAGTGGCAAGTCTTTTGGTTTTGAGTTATATGCTGGATAGAATGCGACTGATAATAACATCATAATTAAAATTAATACGATAGGCGCAATCCAAAGTAGTTTATTTTTTAAAATGTTCATTTTTTTCACTCCTTATGATTTATTGAACATAGTGTTGATTTATCATTACTTTGATTATTATAATTGGTAATGAAATAGATGCAATGACCAATTTAATGCATAGTGTTCGTTAATCAACACATTGTTGATAATTGTTCATTAAAGAATAAGGAAGTGTTCATTTATGGCTGTAGACCGACGTGTTCGTAAAACACAAAGCGCGATTAAAAAGGCTTTTATTCAATTACTTAAACAAAAAGACTTAGATCATATTACTATTCATGACATTACAGAAGCCGCAGATATTAATAGAGGAACTTTTTATCTGCATTATGAAGATAAATATGATTTATTAGAAAAGATGGAAGATGAATATGCGAATGTGCTTTATGATAAAACACGTATTTTTGAAAGTATGAAAACAATTGAATCTATTGATAAGTTCTATGAAGTCTTTTCTAATCAAGTGTTAAGAAATGTGATCACTCATGTTTATAATAATTTAGAGTTTTATCAAGTTATTTTAACAATAGAAAGACAAAGTCAAATAGAGGAACGAATCTCTGAAATGATTTTAGAGAACATGAAATTACGAATGAATCCAAAAGGAGATATAGCTGGTATTCCTGTGATGTATTTCCATAGTTATGTCAGTGGATCAATGTTGAGTGTGATTAAATATTGGGTTCAAGACGAACAGCGTGTGGATATAGATACATTAATTCAATATATTTCTAAGATTGTATTTAATGGGCCATTGCGATTATTAGCTACTGATCAATAGCATGATGTATTGTATGGAATCTTGTTTTAGATGAACCGCAATTTAATTGAAAGTGGGCTATAAATTTGGTAAGCTTTAGTTGTATTAAAATAGCCCTCAGTCTTACAGGACTGAAGGCTAGAGTAAAGGCTCACAACGCACAATTGTGATTACCAAACGAACCGAATGAGAGACTAGTTATGTTGCTGCATAGCTAGTCTTTTTTGTCGTTCTTGCTGATAATAAACTTGATGGCTGTTGCTAAAAGTGTCACTTGCACAATTGAAGAAAAGTTAATCGTGAGTTCATGGATTATAATGTCCATCCATATCACCTCACTTTCTTGCAGTTCAAGGCACGTGAGGTACTCACAATATAGTAGAACGACCTTTACTCATGAATTAAGTTTAGCATTTTACGAACGCGTTTTCAAAGAAAAAGCGAACAAATGTTCGATTAATTTTTGAATAGTAAGAAGGATATTTAAAGATGATGTAAAAAATCCTCTACCTTAATTTGAAGACAGAGGATTATCTATATGCTTTAGATAAATAAATTATGTTTGGCGTGTTCTGTATCGCCGATATATGTGCCAACACCGCCGATTTGGACATCATCACGCAATTCTTCACGTTTGATACCCATGACATCCATACTCATAGTACATGCGATTAGTTTTATATCATTTTCGATTGCTTTATCGATTAAAGCAGGTAATGAATCGACGTTCTTTTGTTTCATTAAGAGTTTCATCATAAAGCGTCCTAAACCGAACATATTCATTTTAGATAACGGCATACTTTCTGGACCTTTTGGCAACATGAAATCAAAGAGTTTTTCTAATCCTTTTTTCTGTACTTTAGGCGCATCTGTACGTTTTAACGCGTTCAATCCCCAGAAAGTAAAGAAGATAGAAACCTCACGACCTGCTGCACGTGCGCCATTCGCAATGATTAAAGCAGCTAAAGCTTTATCAAGTTCACCGCTGAATAAGACAATCGTTGTGCCATTATTTGATTCGTGGACAGACATAGCTTGATCAGAAGCTTCACCTTTTTCGATGATAGCTGTGACTTTTGAATTATCTGTTTTTAAATCAATTAAGTGATGACCCGTTTGTTTTGCCCAACTTTGTATATCACTCGCAAAGCCTAAATCCGTAACAATCACTTCAACTTGTTCGCCAGGTTGTAGTTGCTTGATGGCTTGGCTTAAATTCACGATAGGACCTGGACATTGTAAACCACTGTAGTTTAATTGTTTGCGTTCTGGTTTAATTGTTTTCTCAGAGGCAGTGACTTCGGTCTGCTCCTGCTTACTTGCAGATTGATGTTGTGGTTGTGCTTGTGCTTCTTGTTGAGAAAGATATGCTTCATAACCGCCATTTAAATTAATCACATCAAAACCGCTGTCACTTAACATTTGGCTGGCTTGTTGACTGCGTCCGCCTTTTTGACAATAAATGTAATACGTTTTGCCTTGGTCTAATGGAAATTTCGTATTTAACGTTGAAAGTGGATAATTTAACGCATCTTCAATATGACCAGCTTCATATTCATCAGCTTCTCTTACATCAATTAGTTGATCTTGTGCCCCCATAGCTTGTAAGTCTTCGTCAGTTAAGTCTGTGATTTGAACAGTTTTAAATCGAACCATTCGATCATCTCCCTTTTGTTCTATATTGATGTCATTGTACAAAGAATAAAGACAAATTGCACAAGTTTCTATTTGATTGAACCAAGCTTAAAAGAAAAATCAGTGCTTTAGGTCTGTTATAAGACTTGCTATAATAAAGTTAATTATCAGAAAACAACATTTTGAAATAAAGGACTGTGAACCATGACTGCACATAATAACGACTATGATCATCTCTTGTTCTATTTTGCCTATAAAACATTTATTCATACTGCAGATGAAATTATTGAGAAGAAAGGAATGCGCCGCCAACACCATCGCTTCTTATTCTTTATCGATAAAGTGCCTGGGATTACCATCAGAGATTTACTAAGAAGTATGGAAATCTCTAAACAAGGTAGTCATCAAACGTTGAAAAAACTAAAAGATGAAGGTTTAGTTGTCGAAAGAAAATCTAAAATAGATGGCAGAGTCAAAGAACTCTTTGCGACTGATAAAGGTCATGCATTGGTTACAGAAATCAATAAAGCACAAAATGATTTACTTCAAAGTATTAAAGCTGAAGTCGGAAATGATTGGAATGCGATGATGGAAGAACTCGCAAGTAAACGTCCAGGATTCCAAGAAGTAAAATATTTAAAAGGGGAGTTCAAGGAATAACCTTGAATATGCTCTCTGTAGAGTACCGTCTTGAAACATTCAAGGCGGTATTTTTTATATAGTTGCAGATATTTAAGTTAAGTCAACTTACTTGACCTAATATATATGGAAGCGTTATCCTAGAATTGTATAAGAG
>NZ_KV837152.1:122585-141590 GCF_001838465.1 Staphylococcus sp. HMSC061G12 | reverse complement strand
TGTATAAGAGAAAGAGAAAAAGGTGGAATGAATATGAATAAACGTGTTGGAGAGTATTTAATGGACTGCCTGAGTACTGCAGGCGTAGATAAAGTATTTGGTGTCCCTGGAGATTTCAACTTAGCTTTCTTAGACGATATTATCAGCCGTGATGATATTGAATGGATTGGTAATACAAATGAATTAAACGCAAGTTATGCGGCAGACGGTTATGCACGCATGAATGGTTTAAGCGCAATGGTGACTACATTTGGTGTAGGTGAATTATCAGCGGTCAATGGTATCGCAGGTTCTTATGCAGAACGTATTCCAGTAGTTGCAATTACAGGCGCACCGACACGCAGTGTAGAACAAGCAGGTAAATATGTTCACCACTCACTTGGTGAAGGTGAATTCGATAACTACCGCAAAATGTTCAAAGAAATTACAACAGCACAAGGTTATATCACACCTGAAAATGCACAAGAAGAAATTCCGCGTCTGATCAATGAAGCATTAGCCGAGAAAAGACCTGTACATTTACACTTACCGATTGATGTCGCAATGACAGAAATTGAAGTGAAAGATGCTTATCAATTACCAGAATTTAAAGCACAAGATGTCTCAAACTATATTGAGATGGTTAAAAATAAATTAAACAGTGCGTCTCAACCTGTAATTATTGCAGGACATGAAATCAATAGCTTCAAACTGCATGACAAACTAGAACAATTTGTAAATCAAACACACATTCCAGTTGCGCAATTGTCATTAGGTAAAGGTGCCTTCAATGAAGAAAATCCTTACTATATGGGCATTTATGACGGCTCAATCGCAGAAGAAAATATTAGAAATTATGTTGATAACAGTGATGCAATTTTAAATATTGGTGCGAAATTAACAGACTCTGCCACAGCAGGTTTCTCATATGAATTTGATATTGATGATGTCGTGATGTTGAATCAACACAATTTCAAAATGAATGACACAGAAGATCAAGATGTAACATTACCAGATTTATTAGAAGGCCTGTTAGAGATGGACTATGTGAATGATGCAGATTACCCACAATATAAACGTCCAGAAGCGGGTCAATATGAATTAACGAATGAACCATTAACACAAGAAACGTACTTCGATATGATGCAAGACTTTATCGCACCTGATGATGTGATTCTAGCCGAACAAGGAACATCATTCTTTGGTGCATATGACTTAGCGTTATATCAAGCGAATAAGTTTATTGGTCAACCTTTATGGGGCTCAATTGGTTACACATTACCAGCAACATTAGGTACACAAATTGCTGATCCAAATCGTCGTAACTTATTATTAATCGGTGACGGTTCACTGCAATTAACAGTTCAAAGTATTTCAACAATGATTCGTGAGAAATTAAAACCAGTATTGTTTGTCATCAATAATGATGGCTATACAGTAGAGCGTAAGATTCATGGTGAAAATGAACCATATAACGACATCTTTATGTGGGACTACAAAGCCTTACCAGCAGTCTTCGGTGCTAAAGATGATGTGAAAATCCATGATGTTTCAACAAGTGAAGAGTTGAAACAAGCCTTTGAAACTATTAAAGCTTATCCAGAAATGATGCACTTTGTAGAAGTGAAAATGGCAATGCACGACGCACCGCATAAATTAGAAGCTATTGGTAAAGCTTTCGCAAAACAAAATAGCTAAAGATAATTTGAAAAATAATGCACATAAAAATGAATGAAGTGATTCGCACTTTCATTTAAAATCCCTGACGTTTAAAGTCGGGGATTTTTTTATGAGAGCTTTTGATAAATGTAATTTTAAATCACTAAAAATTGACGATTCTAGAGGATGTTTTCAGTTTTTCTAAAAAATATTTATTCGTATAAAATGTATATTAATGCATAAAAGTGAGTAGTTAAATCCGTTCAATTCGTTAAATTTAAACTTAACATAGGGTTATAAGCGATTAGGACGCTTGAATTACTAATCTTAAATATATATTTATTCATTTTTGCCAACATATTCTTCTGTATGAATTTGCATTATTATAAATAATTCGTTAATGTCTTTATGTAACATAAGAAATGGGGAGTTGGAAAAATAAAAAGAGAAGTAGAATTTGATTTTTATGTTTTCAACGACAATTAATCAATATAGGGAGTGCAAAAACATTGCAAAAAGCTAAAAAGCAAAACAAAGCTAAAAAGTCCCAAATTATGGACTGGACAACGTTTTATGGTACTGTCGCTATTTTATTAATTGCTGTCATTCCGATGATGGCATTTCCTAAAGCGAGTCAAAAAGTAATTACTGACATTAACGAAGCAGTATCCAATTCGCTAGGTGCAGTTTATTTATCACTGGGCTTAATTGTTTTAGGTTTCGTACTGTACATAGCATTTGGCAAATACGGAAACGTAACTCTGGGGAGAGCAAGTGATAAACCGGAATTCGGTAACTTTACTTGGGCAGCGATGCTGTTCTGTGCCGGTATCGGTTCAGATATTTTATACTGGGGCGTTATTGAATGGGCCTTCTATTTCCAAGTACCGCCACATGGCGAGAAAGGTATGACAGATGCTGCCTTAGAATATGCCACAATGTATGGTATGTTCCACTGGGGTCCAATTGCTTGGGCAATTTATGTTTTACCAGCTTTACCGATCGGTTACTTAGTTTTCGTGAAGAAAAAACCAGTTTATAAAATCAGTCAGGCTTGTCGACCGATTTTAAAAGGACAAACTGAAAAATTACCAGGTAAAATTGTCGATATCTTATTTATTTTCGGATTACTTGGCGGTGCAGCTACATCACTTGGATTAGGTGTGCCAATGATTTCAGCTGGTATTGAACGTTTAACAGGTATTGATGGACAAAGTATGGTGTTACGTTCAGCGATTTTAATTACAATTACGGTTATTTTCGCAGTCAGCTCTTATACAGGACTGAAAAAAGGGATTCAACGTTTAAGTGACGTGAACGTTTGGTTGTCATTTATTCTATTAGGATTTGTCTTTATTGTAGGTCCAACTGTATTCATCATGGAAACAACAGTTACAGGCTTTGGGAATATGTTAAAGAATTTCTTCCAAATGGCTACATGGTTAGAACCATTTGGCGGTATTGACGGACGTAAGGAAACAAACTTCCCACAACAATGGACAATTTTCTATTGGTCATGGTGGATCGTTTATGCGCCGTTTATCGGACTCTTTATCGCACGTATTTCTAAAGGTCGTACGTTAAAAGAAGTCATCTTAGGTACGATTATTTACGGTACATTAGGTTGTGTCTTATTCTTTGGTATCTTTGGTAACTATGCAGTGTATCTTCAAATTACACATCAATTCGATGTTGTATCATTCTTGAATGCACATGGTACGGAAGCAGCCATTGTTGAAGTCATTCACCAACTACCGTTCCATAATATTATTGTCGTTCTATTCTTGATTTCAGCGTTCTTATTCTTAGCAACGACGTTCGACTCTGGTTCATATATTCTTGCTTCAGCATCTCAAAAGAAAGTAATTGGTGAACCATTACGCGCGAACCGTTTATTCTGGGCATTTGCGTTATGTTTATTACCATTCTCATTAATGCTAGTCGGTGGTCAACGTGCGCTAGATGTTCTGAAGACAGCTTCAATTCTAGCCAGTGTGCCGCTCATTGTGATTTTCGTCTTTATGATGATATCGTTTATTATCACCTTATCTAGAGACCGCGTTAAATTACAATTACGTGCCGCACGATTAAGAGAAGCAGAACATCGTTCCTTGAAGATTAATCAGATTGCGGAAGAACGTGAAGAGGAACAACACGCACAAAGAACTTAACGATTTATAAGTAGAATTACTTTTAAAGATAAAAAATGAATGAAGTAGAAATAAAAAATGGCACGCATTCCAAATCTGGAGTGCGTGCCATTTTTATATCGATAAGTTATGGAAAGTGTATTATACATCTTTCGGGTCAGGAATTGGGAAATATTTAAAGATTTCGCCAGTACGGATGGCTTCATTAATTTGAGAAAGCCATTCGTAATAGATACGAGAATGTTCGAGTTGTGCATTGACGCGTTGTGCATAGTCATAAGTTGCTTCGTCGACATCATCTGATTCAAGAACGTGTTGAATAATTTGTTCTGCTTCATCAAGAGAAGCCATATTGACGTTTATTTCACGACTGAATTTCACATCGAAGAAGTGTCTAAAGAATACAAAGAAGTCTTTCTCAGCAACAAAGTGTTGTTTACGACTGCCGCGTGTAAATTGTTGTTTTACTAAGTCATATTCTTGTAGACGTTTCACACCTGTACTCATACTTGGCTTACTCATCTGCAACTTCTCGCGCATTTGATCCAAGGTCATATTATCTTCAAATACCATAGTCCCGTAAAGGTTGCCGACACTACGATTAATGCCGTACAAATCCATTGTTTCGCCAATCGCGTTAATCACTAAATCTTTAGCTTCTTCGATGGCTTGTTCATGTTGATTTGAACTTGTCATACTTAAACCTCCGTCCACTACATTTATATTCATTTTAGAGTTATTTCCCGCATTCGTCCAATGTTGAATCATGAATAGTATATCAAAGTACAGGATTATCTTTAACTTGCTATGCAGTGTGTTATATAAAAAGTGTGTTTGACACTTTCTCTTTATTCATGCTAACATAAACTTTGTAAAATTCGTTAAATAAAAATTTAACAAAGTTAACGGGGGTCTAAATGATGGAACTTGTAAAGCGTTTATCTCACCAACAATACATTGATGGTGAGTGGATAGACAGTGCGAACCAAGCCACACGTGAAATAATCAATCCTTATAATCAAGAAGTTATATTCGAAGTATCAGAAGCAGCAGCTGAAGATGCAGAACGTGCAGTAAAAGCAGCAAGACGTGCTTTTGATCAAGGTGACTATGCGAATGAAACAAGTGAAGTCAAAGGACAAAAAGTCAGAGCAATTGCCGACAAGATTAAAGAAAATCGTGAAGAACTTGCGAAATTAGAAACGTTAGATACTGGTAAAACGTACGAAGAATCACTTGCAGATATGGATGACATCCATAACGTCTTTATGTATTTTGCGGGGTTAGCTGATAAAGACGGCGGTGAAATGATTAATTCACCAATTCCAGGTACAGAAAGTAAAGTTGTGAAAGAACCAGTCGGTGTGGTTACACAAATTACACCTTGGAACTATCCTTTACTACAAGCATCATGGAAAATTGCGCCAGCCTTAGCTACAGGTTGTTCATTAGTGATGAAACCTAGTGAAATCACACCATTGACAACTATTCGTGTATTCGAATTGATGGAAGAAGTCGGTTTCCCTAAAGGTGTTATTAATTTAGTATTAGGTGCCGGTTCAGTTGTAGGTGATGTTTTATCAGGTTCACCAGAAGTAGACTTAGTGTCATTTACAGGTGGTATTCAAACTGGTAAACACATTATGAAACAAGCAGCAAATCATGTGACAAATGTCGCATTAGAACTTGGCGGTAAAAATCCTAACGTTATTTTTGAAGATGCTGACTTTGATTTAGCAGTCGATCAAGCGTTAAACGGCGGCTATTTCCATGCAGGTCAAGTATGTTCAGCAGGTTCACGTATCATTGTTCAAAACTCAATTAAAGATAAGTTCGAAGAAGCGTTGATTAAACGCGTGAAAAATATTCGTCTTGGTAATGGGTTTGATGAAGATACTGAAGTGGGTCCATTAATCTCAGCGGAACATTTAGCAAAAGTTGAAGGTTATATGGATGTTGCGAAAGAAGAAGGCGCAACGATTGCGACAGGCGGTAAACGTCCTGATCGTGATGACTTGAAAGATGGCTTCTTCTTTGAACCGACTGTGTTTACAGATTGTGATACGTCAATGCGTATCGTACAAGAAGAAGTATTCGGACCTGTTGTGACAGTTGAAGGGTTTGAAGATGAAGCGGATGCGATTCGTTTAGCGAACGATTCAATTTATGGTTTAGCAGGTGCAGTGTTCTCTAAAGACATCGGCAAAGCGCAACGTGTCGCAAGCCGATTACGTATGGGTACAGTATGGATTAATGATTTCCATCCTTACTTCGCACAAGCACCTTGGGGCGGCTATAAACAATCAGGTATCGGTCGTGAATTAGGTAAAGAAGGTTTAGAAGAGTACTTAGTTTCTAAACACATTTTAACGAACTATCATCCAGAACCAGTGAATTGGTTTAAAGGCTAATGCATTTTAAATAAAGCGAGAATACAGGTGAAATAATTTTCGCCTCTCTGTTCTCGCTCTCTTTTTGGACAAATTAAGATAAATCGAGCATAACCATTTTCTATAGGAGGAAGACATAAATGAGTAAATCTTATGATTATGATTATATTATTATCGGCGGGGGCAGTGCCGGTTCAGTTTTAGGTAATCGTTTAAGTTTAGACAAGAACAATGAGGTATTAGTATTAGAAGCAGGACGCAGCGACTATTTTTGGGATTTATTTATTCAAATGCCAGCAGCATTAATGTATCCATCAGGAAATCGTTTCTACGACTGGATTTATGCGACAAATAACGAACCACATATGGGCGGTCGTCAAGTTGCACACGCACGCGGTAAGGTATTAGGCGGTTCAAGTTCAATCAACGGTATGATTTATCAGCGTGGTAACCCGATGGACTATGAAAAATGGGGTTCACCAAAAGGTATGGAAACTTGGGATTACGCACATTGCTTACCATACTTCAAACGTTTAGAAACAACATTCGGTGCAGAACAAGATGACGAATATCGTGGTCATCATGGTCCGATTAAATTAAAACGTGGACCAGCGAAAAACCCATTATTCCAAGCGTTCTTTGATGCAGGTGTGCAAGCAGGCTACAATAAAACACCTGATGTGAACGGTTTCCGTCAAGAAGGTTTCGGACCTTTCGACAGCCAAGTTCATAATGGTCGTCGTGTATCAGCTTCACGCGCTTACTTACATCCAGTAATGAAACGTAAAAATTTACATGTTAAAACACGTGCGTTTGTGACGAAATTAAACTTTGAAGGTAATAAGGTTACAGGCGTGACATTTAAACGTAATGGTAAATTGCATACGGTTACCGCAAAAGAAGTCATCTTATCAGGTGGTGCGTTCAATACACCACAATTACTTCAATTATCAGGTATCGGTGATTCTGAACACTTGAAATCATTAGGTATTGAACCACGTATTCATTTACCTGGTGTCGGTGAAAACTTCGAAGACCACTTAGAAGTGTACATTCAACATGCAGCATCTCAACCTGTGTCAGAACAACCAAGTTTAAATCCATTAAAAATGCCATTTATCGTTTTACAATGGATCTTCAGCCGT
Source organism: Staphylococcus sp. HMSC061G12 (assembly GCF_001838465.1). Lineage (NCBI taxonomy): Bacteria > Bacillati > Bacillota > Bacilli > Caryophanales > Staphylococcaceae > Staphylococcus > Staphylococcus sp. HMSC061G12. The sequence goes on along the minus strand of NZ_KV837152.1, from coordinate 134,267 downwards.
ACAGGACCAGCCGCAACGAACCACTTTGAAGGTGGCGGATTCGTACGTTCAAACGATGATGTGAAGTATCCAAACTTGATGTTCCACTTCTTACCGTTAGCGGTACGTTATGATGGCGAGAAAGCAGAAACAAAACATGGTTTCCAAGTACACGTTGGACCAATGTATTCTAACTCTCGCGGCAGCTTGAAGATTAAATCAACAGACCCATTTGAACATCCTGACTTTGTGTTCAACTATCTTTCAACAGAAGAAGATAAACGTGAATGGGTAGAAGCTATTCGTGTTGCGCGTAACATCTTATCTCAACCTGCACTTGCACCGTATAACGATGGAGAAATTTCTCCAGGACCAGAAGTTCAAACAGATGAAGAAATTTTAGATTGGGTACGCCGCGACGCTGAAACAGCATTACACCCTTCATGTAGTGCGAAAATGGGACCTGCTTCAGACCCAATGGCCGTTGTAGACCCATTAACAATGAAAGTACATGGCATGGAAAACTTACGTGTTGTTGATGCATCAGTCATGCCTACAACAACAAACGGTAATATTCATGCGCCTGTCTTAATGATTGCGGAAAAAGCTGCAGATATTATTTTAGGCAATGATCCAATGAAACCAGAATATATGGATTATTATGTACATGGTAAACATGATAAAAATGCAGGAACAGTTCAATAATTAACGTTTTAAAAGGAGTCTTCAAATAGTGGAGGACTCCTTTTTTTATACACTTTTAGAAAGTCTGTTTATTGCCATACAATGATGCAAAATTATAAATGTTTAAGTTTTGATACATAGGGATAAGAGAAACGTAACGAGGAAGTGTACAAAAGTAAATTTCATGTTAAAAATATTTATCAAAATAAAAAAGTGTGAAACTTTTGAAATTTACTAAAATAGTTATAGACACTTCTTGAAATTTCAGTATAATTAACTCAATTAGCAATTTTTAAACGAAACTAAATGTTGAACAAGCGAAACAAAGGTTTGGAGAAAACGAGGAGGAATTTTTTCTATGAAAAAATTAGATTTTCTTCCGAATAGACGGAACAAGTATTCTATACGTAAATTTACCGTAGGAACAGCTTCGATTCTATTAGGAACAATGTTGATTTTAGGAGTAAACGATGAAGCAAGAGCAGCTGAAAACAGCACATCTGATTCATCAGGCAGCAGCTCAAGCAGCTCGACGGGAAGTGGCGACACTTCAACAACTGAGTCAACTACAGAAACTACACCGACACAAGAGACACAAACAAATACGCCAGAAACAACGACGAATACGACAGAAACAGCACCACAAGTTGATACCTCTCCACCACAAGAACCGGCTCAAAATACAACTGAAACAACAGAAACACCTGCGACATCCACGCCATCTGGTGAGACGTCTGCGCCAACAACTGACCCTGCGCCAGCACCAGATACGACTACAGAACAAGATTCAACACCTTCTAATCAAGAATCTTCAACATCAACACCTTCAGAAACACCAACACCTTCACAGCCATCATCCAATGAATCATCTCAAACACAAAGTACTCCTGATACTAAGACAACACCTTCAACAGACGCACCTTCATCATCAAACGACACTTCATCAGACTCTCAAACAACACCATCAAATGATACATCATCAGAATCTCAAGTGGCACCATCGAATGACACATCAAAGCCAGATACATCAACAGGAACGTCAGATGCACCATCAACAACTGACAGTAATACTACAAATAGTACAGCTAATGATACTTCTACACCAAATTCAACGAATGACACAACAATTTCATCTATTGAATCACCAACACCGACATTGTCTCGAGATTTATCACAAACATTGGATAGCAGTACAGATAAGGAAAGTGCTTTAACAGATTATTTAGCAACTGAAGAAAATTTATCACCTGAAGCAGCACAACAAGTGGTAGATGGTATGGCAGTAGATGCGAATACAGCGACAGATGAAGAAATCGCAGGTGCTTTATTGACTTCTTATTTACTGAATACATCGAGCGCACCTGGCAGTGATCCTGTGGGGGAATTACCATTAACAACATCTACACAATCATCAACGACATCAAGTTCAACAAGTATTTCACCGACGTTTCGTATGATGGCATTTTCAGCATATGCAGCACCAGCACCCGCGACACAAGTCAGCACGTGGGATCAGTTTATTGCGGCGTTAAATGACAAAACAGTCTCTAATATTCAATTGACTGGCAATATCACAGGTACAAGCTCACCGAACCTTCAAACTTCAACAGGACGCTCTGTGACGATTGATGGTGGCGGTTATACGTTGAATACGGGAACGAATATTATTAATGCCCCAGCAACATCAGGCAGTTGGAATATGACGTATCAAAATATGAATATTACAACGGGCAATACAGGTGGTTTAGTAAACTTCGGGGCAAGTACGACGACTAACAATACTATCTCGTTCAATAACGTCAAACATACTGGCAGTAACTTGGTGAGCAGTACACTCGCAAACCAAAACGTGAATGTCAATATTAGCGGCAACTTCAGTTCAATTAGTAATGACAGTACTTTAAACCGTTCAAACATTGGTGCGAAGAATATCAATATTGCGGCAGATGCGACAGTTAATATTACGCGTACTGGTTTAGGTAACGCACTGCAAGTGGTTGATGGCGGTGTAATTACAACAGGTACGAATTCAAATATTACAATGAACGTTTCGCCAACCAACCCATGGGGCACAACGAACGGAACAACTGCATTCCAAGTCGGTAATGGTGGCTCTGTGTTAATCGGTGATGGTTCGACATTAAATATTACAGGTCAAAATATTTTTGACTTTGCGAATGATGGCACGCTTTACACAGGTGCGAATTCTACAATCAATATCAGTCAAAAAGGTAACGGTAACATTGTAGATATGGGGACTGGCAGTACTTTCGAAGTTGGCCAATACTCTAAATTCATCGCATATTCCGATGGACATCGTGCGGGTGATTACTCAAACAACAACCTGATAGGATTAGATGGTAACTCTCAAATTTTAATTGATGAGTACGCGACATTATTCTTAGATGCGAAAAACCATCAATGGAATCCAGATACTAAGACACAAGTCGGCGCTTATAATGACTTAGTCAACATTAATGCGACAGGTACGCAAAGTGCATTATTATGGGTGAAAGATAATGCGACATTAGACTTGCGTACAGATAACCGTGACTATTACGCGGAAGTTTTATCGATTCCTTTAGGCGGTACAAGTCAAAACCGCCAATTTATCTTTGATAATGCGAACTATATCAACTTCCAAAAAAACAGTATTGTCACAAGTGGCCAAAGTACAAATGGCAGTAAGCCGAACTTGATTTATATGGATCCTGGCTCTCCAGGTTATATGAAGTGGAATGGCTCTTATATTGTTAAAACTTGGAATGCGACACACTTTAGTGATCCAAATCAAAGTGCAGATGCGGATACAGTTTGGTCTGACGTTGTAGATTTACAAGCAGCACAAAAAGGTTTCTCTACAGGTACACCAACTTATAATACGACAGAATCTACAAGTGCCAGCTCAACACCTTCAGGTACAAGCAGTAAAGACTTAAGTACTTTAAACTTAAATACGATTCAAAGAATTGTGTTAATCAGTAATAACTCAGTCAACCCTGAAGCGGTACCGGCACAAACAACAGTAGAAACAATTGAGCCAAGTACAAGTTATCAAGCTGTTTCAGACCCGACAAAACCGCTTGGTACTGAAACGATTGTGGTAGAAGGTGTACCAGGTTCACAAACTGTAACAACAGAACCAGGTAAAGATACTATTGTGAACGTGACACAACAGCCAACAAACGAAGTTATAGGTGTGAATAATGTACAAGCGACGACAACAACTATTCCTTACAACACACAATATGTCGGTGTAAACCAACCAACAGATTATACAAACGTGCGTACACAAGGCCAAGCAGGTTCAACAACAACGACAACGACTTATACGGTTGACCCAGCGACAGGTCAATTATCTAATCCAGTGACTACTACATCGACAGTTCAACCTGTGACACAAGTCATTGAAAAAGGGACAGTTCAAACAACAACAGCAGATGTACCATATGAAACGATTTATAGAGAAAATCCAAACTTACCTCAAGGTACACAAAACGTTGTTCAACAAGGGGTAACGGGTCAAACACAAACGACAACGACTTATACAGTGAACCAGACAACAGGTGCATTAGAAAATCCGACAACATCAACAACGACATTAACACAAAAGCAAGATCAGATTATTGAAGTAGGATCAGGTGTGACAACGTCAACAACTTCACCGATTCCATCAGGTACGACATATGTTGCAGATCCAAACCCTGATGCAGGAGTTGGAGACCAAACAGTTGTGACGCAAGGTCAAGATGGTGTCGCAACAACAGTAAAAGAACCTGGTCAAGAAGCAGTTACAACAACGACAACACCAGCTGTTGATGAAGTCATCAGTGTGGATAATGTTGATACTAACGTGACACCGATTCAATATAATACGGTGTATCGTTATAACCCGGATTTAGCAGTAGGAACAACGAATACGTTAGTTCAAGAGGGACAAAATGGTTCGACAACGACTACAACAACGTATGATGTAGATACGACAACAGGTGCATTATCTAACCCGCAAACTGTGACAAATACAATCAACCCAGTTGACCAAGTCTATGAATATGGACCAGTCGCAGGCGATACAGTGTATCAAGTCGACCCGAACTTACCATACAACCAAACAAATACAGTGCCAGGCACGCCAGGGGATCCGAACGATCCAAACAACTTGCCGACGGACACAATTGTTTATGTTGGTAATGTCAGCACATCAACGACACCAATTATTCATAGTACCGAATACATTGGTGTGAATGAACCGACGACGTATAGAAATGTAGTGGCTGAAGGCAGTGATGGTTCAACAACAACGACAACAACATATGAGGTCAATCCTCAAACAGGTGAATTGATTAACCTGCAAACTAATACAGAAACAGTGCCTGCAGAAAATCGCGTAATTGAAAAAGGGACAGTCCAAGTCACAACAGCAGAAGTACCATATGAAACGACTTATAGAGAAAACCCAGATTTACCACAAGGCACAGAAAATGTGTTGCAAGAAGGTGTGGTAGGTCAAACACAAACAACAACAACTTATACAATCAACAGCACAACAGGTGAATTAGAAAGTCCCGTTTCAAATACAGATACTTTAGTACAAGCACAAGACCGTATTATTGAAGTGGGTACAGGTACGACGTCTGTCACAACGACACCAATTCCAGCGACAACGGTTTACCAAGCGAATCCTGACAAAGATTCAGGTACAGGTGACCAAATTGTGATTGTTGAAGGTCAAGATGGTGTGTCAACAACAGTGAAAGAACCAGGTCAAGAAGCGGTTACAACGACAACCACACCAGCGGTTAATGAAGTCATCGGTGTAGATAATGTTGATTCAGCGACAGCACCGATTCCATATGAAACAATCAACCGTTATAACCCAACATTACCTGTTGGTTCACAAAATGTAGTCGTTCAAGAAGGACAAGAGGGTACCGCAACGACAATCAAAACATATGAAGTTGACCCAGCAACAGGTGCGTTATCTAATCCGGTGACAACGGAAGAAGTGTCTCCATCAACACCGCGTATCGTAGAATACGGACCAGTTGAAGGTAATACGGTTTATCAAGTCGACCCGAACTTGCCATACAACCAAACAAATACAGTACCAGGTACACCTGGAGATCCAAATAATCCGAATAACTTACCGACGGATACTATTGTGTATGTCGGTAATGTCAATACAACAAATGAAACATTACCTTATGACACGCAATATGTAGGTGTTAATCAACCGACAGATTATACAAATGTACAAACAGCGGGACAAAATGGTGTGACGACAACGACAACAACTTATGAAGTTGATCCAAATACGGGTACATTGATTAATCCATCTATTTCAACACAAACGACACAACCTGTGACAGAAGTGGTTGAAAAAGGAACAGTCCAAGTTGCGACAACACCAGTACAATATGAAACGATTTATCAAGAAAATGCGAATTTACCTGTAGGCGTTCAAAACGAAATCCAACCAGGTGTGGTTGGGGAAACAACAACGACAACAACGTATACAGTGAATCCTGAAACAGGCGCATTAGAAAATCCGTCATCAACAGATGCGACAACAGTTCAAAAACAAGACCGTATTATTGAAGTCGGTACAGGTACAACTGTTGTGACTACAGATCCGATAGCGCCGACAACGGTTTACGAAGCAAACCCTAATCCAGATGCGGGCACAGGTGATTACACAGTAATAACACCTGGACAAGCAGGTGAAACGACAACTACGAAAGAACCTGGTCAAGAGCCAGTCACTGAAATTACGACACAACCTGTGAATGAAGTCATTGGTGTGGATAACGTAGATACAACAACAGAAACAATTCCGTATCAAACAGAAACACGTTATAACCCGAACTTGCCAGTAGGCAGTACAGATGTAGTGGCACAACCAGGTCAAGATGGTGTGATTACGACAACGACAACGTATGACGTAGATACAACGACAGGACAACTGTCTAATCCACAAGTGTCAACAGAGACAACACAACCTGTGACACAAATTATCGAATATGGTCCGGTTGCCGGAGAAACGATTTATCAAGCAGACCCGAACCTGCCATATAATGAAACAACGACGATTGAAGGTACGCCAGGCGATCCGAATGACCCGAATAATCTGCCTACAAACACAGTGATTAAAGTAGGTAATACAACACATGAACTCGCAACATTACCTTATGACACGCAATATGTAGGTGTGAGTCAACCGACAGATTATACAAATGTCAGAACAGAAGGACAAGAAGGTTCAACAGCTACGACAACGACGTATACAGTGGACCCAGAAACAGGTGCGTTATCAAATCCGGTCACTTCTGTTCAAACGATTGGACCAGTTACACAAGTGGTTGAAAAAGGAACGGTTCAAACGACAACAGCGGATGTCCCATATGAAACGATTTATAGAGAAAACCCAGATTTACCACAAGGCACACAAAATGTGGTACAACCAGGCGTGGTTGGTCAGACACAAACAACGACAACGTATACGATAAATCCAGAAACAGGTGCGTTAGAAAGTCCGACATCTGACACAATAACTACGATTTACAAACAAGACCAAATTATTGAAGTAGGTACAGGCGTAACGACATCTACAACGTCACCGATTTTACCGACAACAACTTACCAAGCGAACCCTGATGCAGACCCTGGCACAGGAGACCAAGTTATCTTAGTGCCTGGTCAAGAAGGTGTTGCGACAACGGTAAAAGAGCCAGGTAAAGAAGCGGTCACTACAACGACTACAGAACCGGTAAATGAAGTGATTGGCGTGGATAACGTGGATACTACAACGAGCACGACAGCTTATGATACGATTACACGTTATAATCCGAACTTGCCGACAGGCAGTACAAATGTAGTCGTTCAACAAGGTCAAGATGGCGTTACAACAACGACAACTACGTATGAAGTAGACCCGACAACAGGCCAATTATTAAATCCGCAAGTAGAAACAAACACAACAGAACCAGTGAGTCAGATTGTGGAATATGGTCCTGTCGCAGGCAATGTCGTGTATCAACCTGACAGTAATGTACCTTATAATCAAACTAATACTATTGAAGGTACACCTGGAGATCCAAATGATCCGAATAACTTACCGACAGATACAGTTGTCAAAGTGGGTAATGTGCAAACGGATGTGACGACACAACCATATGAAACAACATATGTAGGTGTGAGTCAGTCGACAGATTACACAAATGTTCAAACACAAGGTCAAGACGGTACAACGATTACCACAACAACGTATCAAGTGGATCCAAACACAGGTTCACTATCAAACCCGGTGACTGCAGTTCAAACGATTGCGCCAGTGACACAAGTGGTTGAAAAAGGAACAGTTCAAACAACAACAGCGGATGTCCCATATGAAACGATTTACAGAGAAAATCCGGATTTACCACAAGGTACACAGAATGAAGTTCAAACAGGTATTACAGGTCAAACACAAACAACAACGACTTACACAGTGAACACACAAACAGGTGCACTAGAAAGTCCAGTTGAAAACACAACGACATTAGTTGTAAAGCAAGATCGCATTATTGAAGTGGGTACAGGCGTAACAACTTCTACGACAACACCAATCCCACCTGAAACAACTTATCAAGCAAATCCTGATAATGATCCAGGTGTCGGCGAACAAACGATTATTACACAAGGTCAATCTGGTGTATCAACGACAGTCAAAGAACCTGGACAAGAGGCAGTTACGACAACGACAACAGAACCTGTGACGGAAGTCATTGGCGTAGATAATGTGGATGTGACACAACAAGATGTTCCGTATAACACGATTGAACGTTATAATCCGAATTTACCAGTAGGTACAACGAATTCAGTGGCACAAGAAGGGCAAACGGGTCTTAAAACAACAACGACAACGTATGAAGTTGACCCAGATACAGGCGCATTATTAAATCCTGCGATTAATACAACAGAAACTGCGCCAGTTGATCGTATTATTGAATATGGTCCAGTGGCAGGAGAAGTAATTTATCAACCGGATCCAAGCTTACCAGTAGGCCAACAAACGACTACTGAAGGTGTACCAGGAGATCCAAACGATCCAAATAACTTACCGACAGATACGGTTGTTAAAGCGGGTAATGTCGATACTGCGACAACAATCTTACCGCACGATGTGACATACGTGGCAGTAGATCAACCGACAGATTATAAAAATGTCGCAACAACAGGTGTCGATGGTTCAACGACTACTACAACAACGTATCAGGTGGATCCGAATACAGGTGTGTTAAGCAATCCGACATCAGTTAATCAAACAACAGAACCTGTGACAGAAGTTGTGGAAATCGGTACGCAACAAGTCACTACAGCTGAAGTACCTTATACAACGATTTATAGAGAGAACCCAGACCTTGCGGAAGGCACACAAAATGAACTTCAAGCAGGTGTCATTGGACAGACACAAACGACAACAACTTATAGCGTGAATCCAGAAACTGGAGAGTTATACAATCCAGTTGCGAATACAGTAACGCTGACTGAAAAACAAGATCGTATTGTAGAAGTCGGCACTGGCGTGACAGTAACAGATACAACAGTGATTCCGCCGACGACAACGTATGAAGCAGCACCGAACCCAGATGCAGGTGTCGGTAACACGACAGTGATTACAGAAGGTGTACCAGGTGAATCAACAACAACGAAAGCACCAGGACAAGATCCAGTTACGGAAACAACAACACCGCCTGTCAACGAAGTGATTGGTGTCGATAATGTAGACACAACAACAGATACGATTCCATTCGATACGCAATATGTGGCAGTAGATCAACCTATCGGCTATGAAAATGTGGCGACATCAGGTCAAAATGGTACAACAACGACAACAACAACGTATCAAGTCGACCCGAATACAGGTGCATTGATTTCTCCAGAAACAACAACGACGACAGAACAACCAGTGGCACAAGTGATTGAAATCGGTACAAAACAAGTGACTACAAACGATATTCCATTCAATACAACGTATGTCGATAATTCGAACTTGCCAGTAGGAACTGAAAACGAAGTCCAAGCAGGTATTGTGGGACAAGAAGAAATCACAACAACATATACTGTAAATCAGACAACAGGCGCACTTGAAAATCCAGTGTCTGTGACAACAACACAAGTTGAAAAACAAGATCGTATTATCGAACGTGGTACAGGTGTCACAACAACTGAAGTGACAGAGCTGCCACCGAAAACAATCTATGTTGCGGATTCAGATAGTGATGAAGGTGTGGGCGGTACGACTGTTCTTACGCTAGGTCAAGCAGGTTCAACAACGACAACGACTGAACCAGGTCAAACACCTGTCACAGAGACAGTTCCGGCTGTAGACCAAGTTGTAGGTGTTGATAACGTAGATACAAGCACAACAGATGTTCCGTTTGAAACACAATATGTCGGTGTGAACCAGCCTGTGGGTTATGAAAATGTTGCAACGACAGGTCAAAACGGTACAGAAACAACGACAACAACGTATGATGTGAATCCAGAAACTGGAGCGTTGACGAACCCTCAAGTTTCAACAACATCAACACCAGCTACTGCAAAAGTTGTGGAAATTGGTACAACGCAAGTTGAAACTAACGATGTGAATTACGAAACAATTTATAGAGAAAATCCAGACTTGCCTGCAGGTACACAAAATGAAATTCAAGCAGGTATTACAGGACAAACTCAAACAACAACAACTTATACAGTAAATGCGCAAACAGGTGCGTTAGAAAATCCAACTTCAAATACAGTAACAACAAAAGAAGTACAAAACCGTATTGTTGAAGTCGGTACAGGTGTAACGACACAAACTACGACACCAATCGCACCAACAACAAGTTACACCGCAAACCCTGATACAGCACAGCCAATCGGAGAACAAACAGTGATCACAGAAGGTGTGCCAGGTGAATCGACAACAACGAAAGCACCAGGACAAGAGCCTGTTACTGAAACAACAACGCAACCTGTGAATGAAGTCATTGGTGTAAACAATGTGACACAAACAGAAACGGATGTACCATATGAAACAATTATCCGTTATAATCCGAATCTGCCAGTCGGCACAACGGATTATGTAGCACAAACAGGACAAAATGGTTCAACTATTTCTACGACAACTTATGAAGTTGATACAAACACAGGTGCATTGATTAATCCGAACACACAAACAACAACAATAGATCCAATAAATCAAATTGTAGAATACGGACCAGTTGCTGGCGGTACAACATATCAAGCAGACCCGACATTACCAGCAGGTCAAACAAGTACAGTACCAGGTCAACCAGGAGATCCGAATGATCCGAATAATCTGCCGACGGATACTGTGGTAAAAGTGGGCAACGTGACAACAGAAACAAGCCCAGTACCTTATAACACGCAATATGTAGGTGTTAGTGAACCGACAACGTATACAAATGTTCAAACACCAGGACAAAATGGTACTGAGACAACAACGACAACGTATACTGTGAACCCAGAAACAGGCGTGCTTGAAAGCCCAGTAACTACAACAACGACAATCCCTTCAACAACTGAAGTGATTGAAAAAGGTACAGTACAAGTTGTAAATACGGATATTCCTTACGACACAGTATATAGAGAAAATCCAGATTTACCTGTAGGTACACAAAATGAAATTCAAGCAGGTAGCGTTGGCACATCACAAACAACAACAACTTACCAAGTGAATGGTCAAACAGGTGCGTTAGAAAATCCAACGTCAGAAACAACAATTCTATCTGGTGCACAAACACGCATAATTGAAGTAGGTGTCGGCACAACTGTTACGACAACAGATGTGATTGAGCCTAAGACAAACTATGTCGCAAATCCAGATGCAGACCCAGGCACAGGTGATCAAACAGTCATCACACCAGGTGAGCCAGGTGAATCGACAACAACGAAAGCACCAGGTCAAGAGCCTGTCACTGAAACAACAACACCAGCTGTTGATGAAGTGATTGGTGTAGACAATGTGGATACGAC
>NZ_KV837152.1:117808-122485 GCF_001838465.1 Staphylococcus sp. HMSC061G12 | reverse complement strand
AAGTGATTGGTGTAGACAATGTGGATACGACAACACAAACAATTCCGTACGAAACTATCATCCGTTATAATCCGGATTTACCTGTCGGTACAGTGAATCAAGTGGCACAAGAAGGTCAAGACGGTACGACAACAACGACAACGACATATGATGTAGACAGCACAACAGGTACATTGTCTAATCCGCAAGTAACACAAAGCACAACAGCACCTATCAATAAAATTGTAGAATATGGTCCAGTTGAAGGTACGATTGTGTATCAACCAGATACGAATCTGCCATATGGTGAAACAGAAACAATTCCAGGTACGCCAGGCGACCCGAATGATCCGAATAACCTACCGACTGAAACAGTAGTGAAAGTGGGTAACCAAGTTACAACAACGGATGCGTTGCCATATGACACGCAATATGTTCCAACAACTGAACCAGTAGGCTATGAAAATGTGAAAGTCGCAGGTCAAGATGGTACATCTACAACGACAACAGTGTATGATGTGGATCCAACAACAGGTACATTAAGCAATCCAGCAGTGACGACAAATACAACACCGGCTGTCACACAAGTTGTTGAAAAAGGAACAACTCAAGTCACAACAAGTGCTGTACCATATGAAACGGTTTATGTAGAAAATCCTAATTTACCTGAAGGTGCACAAAATGTGCTTCAAGAAGGTTCAGCAGGTCAAACACAAACAACGACAGTTTATTCACTCAATGCGGAAACAGGTGCTTTAGAAAACCCAGTTTCTTCTACAGTGACAACACAAGAAGCAATCAATCGTATTATTGAAGTCGGTACAGGCGTAACGACAACAACGACAACACCGATTGCGCCGACTACGTCATACGAAGCTAATCCAGATTATACGCAACCTGTCGGAACACAAACTGTGACAGTTCCTGGTCAAGCAGGGGAATCAACGACAACGAAAGCACCAGGACAAGAAGCGGTTACGGAAACAACGATTCCTGCAGTGAACGAAATTATTGGTGTGAATAACGTAGAACGTACAGAAACAACCATTCCATACGAAACAATCGTACGTTATAACCCAAGTCTTCCTGTAGGTACAACAGATTATGTCGCACAAGAAGGTACGAACGGTACAACTACAACGACAACAACGTATGAGGTAGATAATCAAACAGGTGCGTTAACAAATCCACAAACACAAACGACAACAGTAGATGCGGTGAATCGTATTGTGGAATATGGACCGGTAGAAGGCGGCATCATTTATCAACCAGATGCGACGTTGCCTGCAGGCCAAACATCTACAACACCAGGTACACCTGGAGATCCAAACGACCCAGATAACTTACCGACAGATACTATTGTGAAAGTCGGCAATACAACAACCGAAACAACTCAAGTACCTTATGAAACGAAATATGTAGGTGTTGATGCACCAACAACTTATACGAATGTACAAACACCTGGTCAAACAGGTACAGAAACAACAACAACAACGTATAGCGTGAATCCTTCAACGGGTGCTTTAAGTAACCCGCAAATCACAACAACATCAACACCAGCTGTTGATGAAGTGATTGAAAAAGGTACGACACAAGTCACAACAGCTGACGTTCCTTACAATGTGGTTTACAAAGAAAATCCTAATCTACCTCAAGGTACAGAAAATGTACTGCAAGCAGGTATCACAGGACAAACGCAAACAACAGTAACGTATACGGTGAATCCGCAAACAGGCGAGCTAGAAAATCCATTATCAACAGATCAAGTGCTAGTAGAAAAACAAGACTTGATTATTGAAGTGGGTGTCGGCACAACATCAACGACAACAACAGAAATTCCACCAGAAACAACGTACGTTGCGAACCCTGATCCAGACGCAGGTACAGGTGATACACAAGTGGTGACACCAGGCGTAGCGGGCGAGTCAACGACAACGAAAGCACCAGGACAAGAAGCGGTGACAGAAGTTACTACACCAGCGGTTAATGAAGTGATTGGTGTAGACAATGTGGATACGACAACGCAAACGATTCCGTATGAAACAATCATCCGTTACAATCCAGACTTACCTGTCGGTACAACAGATTATGTTGTGCAAGAAGGTCAAAATGGAGTCACTACAACGACAACAACGTATGAGGTGGACAGTCAAACAGGCGCGTTGACGAATCCTCAGACTGAAACACAAACAACAAATCCAGTGCAACGTATTGTGGAATATGGACCAGTAGAAGGCGGTGTGGTCTACCAACCAGATTCAAGTGTGCCATATGGCGAAACAGTAACTGTTCCAGGTACACCAGGTGACCCGAATGATCCAAATAATCCACCGACAGAGACGGTCGTTAAAGTTGGTAATATGACAACAGATACAACACCAGTTGCGTATGACACGCAATATGTACCGACAACTCAACCAGTGGGCTACGAAAATATTACGACACCAGGTCAAGACGGAGTAGTAACGACAACAACGATTTATCAAGTGGACAAGACAACAGGTACATTGATTAATCCAGAAGTAACATCAATCAAGACACCACCTGTCACACAAATTGTGGAAAAAGGTACAACACAAACATCAACGAACGATGTACCATACGAAACAGTGTATATCGAGAACCCTAACTTGCCTCAAGGCACACAAAACGAGTTACAGGCAGGTGTTACAGGTCAAACGACAACGACTGTGACGTATACGTTGAACCCACAAACAGGTGCGTTAGAAAATCCGACAGAAGTGACAACTACTGATATTGCGAAACAAGACAGAATCATTGAAGTCGGCAGCGGTACAACAACATCTACGACAACACCGATTGCGCCGCAAACTTCATATGAAGCGAACCCGGATGTATCACAACCAATTGGTACACAAACAGTGATTACAGAAGGACAACCAGGTGAATCTACAACAACGAAAGAACCGGGTAAAGAAGCGGTAACAGAAGTGACAACACCAGCAGTGAATGAGGTTATCGGTGTCAACAACGTAGAACAAACAACAGAAACGATTCCGTATGACACGATTGTCAGATATAATCCGAATCTGCCAGTCGGCACAACGGACCATGTCGCACAAGAAGGTCAAAACGGTGTTACTACGAAGACAACAACGTATGAAGTAGATGCGACAACGGGTGCGTTGATTAACCCGACAACGAATACTGAGACAACCAACCCAGTTCAACGTATTGTGGAATATGGACCAGCTGCAGGCCAAGTGGTTTATCAACCGGACCCGAACTTACCAGCAGGTGAAACAAGAACAGTGGAAGGTCAACCAGGAGATCCGAATGACCCAGATAATCCACCGACAAACACAGTCGTTTATGTAGGTAATGTCGTAACTGATTCAACATCAGTACCATACGATACGCAGTATATCAGTACAGATGAGCCTATCGGTTATGAAAGTGTCGTAACACCAGGTCAAGATGGTACGACAACTACAACGACAACGTATGAAGTGGATCCGACGACAGGCGCATTAGTAAATCCAACAACATCAACTGAAACAACATCACCGACACCGCAAATTGTCGCAAAAGGTACAACTCAAACAACAACGAACGACGTACCATTCGAAACAATTTATCAAGAAAATCCTAACTTACCGCAAGGTACTCAAAATGAAGTACAAGCAGGTATCACAGGTCAAACTGAAACAACAACGACGTATACAGTCAATCCAGAAACTGGTGCACTTGAAAATCCATCAACTGTCACAACAACTGTGACACCGGCACAAAATAGAGTGATTGAAATCGGAGTCGGCACAACCGCAACGACAACAACAGAAATACCGCCGTCAACTTCATATGAAGCGAATCCAGATCCATCACAACCAATCGGTACACAGACAGTGACAACAGAAGGACAACCAGGTATTGAAACAACAACGAAAGTACCAGGGCAACCTGCGACATCAGAAATTACAACACCACCAGTCAATGAAGTGGTAGGTGTGAACAATGTTGAACAAACAACAACACCTATACCATTTGAAACAATTATCAGATACAATCCTGATTTACCAGTCGGTACAGTTAATCATGTGGCACAAGAAGGTCAAAACGGCGTAACTACAACGACGACAACGTACGAAGTAGACAAAACAACAGGCGCTTTATTGAATCCGACAACAACAGAATCTGTCACAACACCGCCAGTTGACCGTGTGATTGAATATGGACCTGTCGCACCATCTACAACGTACCGTCCAAATCCAGACTTGCCAGTTGGCGAGACACAAGTGATAGAAGAAGGTACGCCAGGAGATCCGAATGACCCGAATAATCTGCCGAAAGACAGAGTGATCAGTGTCGGCACGAAAGTGGTCACAACGACAGATATCCCATATAACACAATCTACCAAGACAATCCGAACTTACCAGCAGGTACAGAATATGAAGTACAGCCAGGTAAAACAGGTCAAACACAAACAACAACAGTTTACGGCGTAGATCCAAAAACAGGTGAACTCATCAATCCAGATACAACAACAATTACACTGGTTGAAAAGGTAGACAGAATTGTTGAAAGAGGAACTGGCACAGTACCAGTTGACCCAGAAGATCCGGGTACAACACCAGAGGAACCAGAACAACCTGAAGGTCCGGGCACAACACCAGAGGAACCAGAACAACCTGAAGATCCGGGCACAACACCAGAAGATCCAGGTACAACACCAGAAG
>NZ_KV837152.1:30688-117708 GCF_001838465.1 Staphylococcus sp. HMSC061G12 | reverse complement strand
CAGGTACAACACCAGAAGATCCAGGTACAACACCGGAAGAGCCACAAGAGCCGGAAAATCCTGAGAAACCAACACCAGAAGTTCCAGAAACGCCAGGCACACCAGAACAGCCTGAAAATCCAACGCAACCAGAAAAACCAGAAGTACCTGAAACAGAAGTGCCAAATGAACCAAGCGAACCAAATCAACCAGAACAACCAATAACACCAAGTACACCTGAGACACCAACACAACCAGAAAAACCATCACAACCGACATCACCAGAAGTTACTGTGCCATCTGAAGATAAAGATGGAGTAACGCCACCACATGTACCATCTGAACCTGAAACTAATGATGGTACAACAGTAACGACTGAAGGTGAACAAGATGTACCAGCTCAGTCAGAAGCTGAAGGTAAACAACCAACAAAAGCAGATAAGCAACAAACTGCTAAAGATAAAGACTTACCTGATACAGGTCAAGATGATGTGAAGAAAACATTATTCGGCACATTGTTCGCTGGTTTAGGTGCTTGGTTACTCTTTGGTAAACGTCGTAAGAAAGATAATGAAGAGAAATAAGTATTAAATTTAAAAACTGAATAAGTAAGATGAGACGTCCTTTGAAAGTTCGAGGGGCGTCTTTTTTATGGTTTTTTATTTCTGAAATGGTAAAGGTGAGATTGTGTTAATTGTATGTAAAGAATGTTAAGTGAGTGTTGATTTTATAATTAGTTTATTAATGGTATGTAATTCTAAAATTAGGATTGTTAAATAATAATTTTAATTACGAATATTGATTGAATACTTTTTACTTAGTGGATTATACTGTTACTAAATTGGAACATAATATCTAATTAGAATATTTGCGATGTGTGTTGAAATGGCAGAAATCTTTTCGGATGGAAGCGATAAACAAAAAACCATTTGGATATTTGGCAGATATTCTAAAGTATTATTTCTTGGCATCATAGTGAGAGATAATCGTTAAAGATAAAGGAGAAGATAGCTATGCAAATACCATTTAGTCCGCCTAAAATTTCTGAAGAGGCCATCGAAAGTGTTGTGGAAACTTTAAGATGCGGTTGGATTACGACAGGGCCTAAAACGAAAGCATTTGAGGAAGCGTTAACTGACTATATGGGGACAGAAGGTACAGTCGCAATGAACTCAGCAACGGCTGCTTTAGAAATGACATTACGTTTATTAGGTATCGGCGAAGGGGACGAAGTCATCACTTCTGCTTATACATACACCGCTTCAGCCTCAGTCATCGCCCACGTCGGCGCTAAAATTGTATTAGTAGACACGCAAAAAGACTCCTTAGAAATGGATTACACACAACTTGAAGATAAAATCACAGAAAACACAAAAGCCATTATTCCTGTGGATATTGCAGGTCAATTATGCGATTACGATCGATTATTTGAAATTGCACGTCGTAAACAAGCACTCTTCCACACGGAAAATCCTGTGCACGCTTTATTAAATCGTATTGCGATTATTAATGATGGTGCCCATTCATTCGGCGCGACCAAAGGGGAAAACAAAAGCGGCAGTTTCGCAGACTTTACTACGTTCTCTTTCCATGCGGTAAAAAATCTGACGACTGCTGAAGGTGGGGCAGTTACATGGACGAAAGATTACGAAGCACATGGTTTTGATTTACAGAAACTATACAAAACTTCTATTCTGCACGGTCAAAGTAAAGATGCCTTATCTAAAATGCAGAAAGGCAACTGGGAATACGATATCTCAGAATTAGGTTACAAATTTAATATGACAGATATCAATGCGGCCATTGGTTTGGATCAACTCAATCATTATGATGAAAACTTAGCGCGCCGTAAAGAAGTGGTACGTTTATATGATGAAAATTTAAACTCAGATGTTATCAAGACGCTTAAACACTTTGATAACGATAAAGAATCCAGTTGTCATTTATATATTATGTGGATTAAAGGGGCAACAGAAGAACAACGTAATGCGATTATTGAACATTTGGCAGATGAAGGTATTGCGACTAATGTGCACTATAAACCGTTACCGATGTTTTCAGCGTACCAAGAATATGGCTTTGACATTAAAGATTTCCCGAATGCGTATGCGCATTATGTGAACGAATTGACATTACCGCTCTATCCGCAATTAACAGATGAACAAGTAGAATACATTATTAAACAAGTGAATGAAGCAGTCGGCGGGGTGCTGGTATGAAGAAGGTCTTAATTCTAGGTGTGGCACCTGTACAAGCTGAAGCTATAGAGAAATTAAAAGAGATGGGTTACGAAACACATGCGTTGGCTATGAAAAAAGATGGCCCTGGTGCTGACAGTGCAGATTATTTCGAAGAGATTAATATTATAGATGAAGCGGCAGTCATCGCTTATATCAAACAACATCATATTGATGCTGTTTATTCAGTAGGCTCAGATTTGGCTATGCCAGTTGCGAATAAAATCTCAGAAGCCTTAGATTTACCACACTTTGTCAGTTATGACACAGCATATGCATGTAATCACAAAGATGTAATGCGTGCACAAACCAAAGGGATCACAGGTTCTGTCCCTTTTGAAATCACAAAAGATGTGAACCATCAAACTGAAATTGACTACCCAGTCTTTGTGAAACCGACAGATGGTCAAGGACAACGTGGCATTACTTTAGTGACACAAGCTGCTGATTTACCAGAAGCGATTGCTTATGCGGTGGATCAGTCTAGAGAAGGCGCAGCGATTATTGAACGCTATATCGATGGTTATGAAATTTCAGTGAATGGCTATGTTGTAGATGGCGAACTGCAATTTACCTTGGTATCGATGCGCGAAACATGGCCGCAACACCCAGGTTTAATCCATAAACATATTATCGACCCTGATTATGATTATCCTATGGCTTCTATTGAAGCAGCGATTGCAGCACACTTAGAGACCCTGAAAATTCAAAATGGTCCTGTGTATGCGCAAGTAAAAGTGATGAATCACGAAGCATTTATTATTGAAATCACGCCACGCTTTGATGGTTGTCATATGCATAAATTGATTCAATATTATAATCATGATGACTTATTAGAGAAAACGTTCAAGCATCTTCTAGAAGAACAAGCCCCTACATTTACGGAAGCGACAACGACACAACCAGTAGTCTTAGAATTTATGTGTGAGACACCGAAACAACCGATTGATTATTATCAATTCAAAGTACCAGATCATACTTTAGAAAGCTATCGTTATTACCAACAAGGAGAATTCATCAGACCTGTTAACGGTGTGTATGACAAAGTGGGCTTTTATATTTATCCGCTGATGAAGGAGGAAGATTAAATGGCCTTTAGAATTACAGGCGGCACAGGATTGCTTGGTCGCTATCTGACTGCTTTATTAGAAGATAAAGCTATTGATTATACAGTTTTATCACGTCGTCAAAATACAGAAGATGCGCATCAAGTTCAAACCGATTACAGCGAGGCTTCTTTGGAGATGATATTTCAAGAAGATGATGTCATTGTTCATCTGGCAGGTAATAGAGGACCAAAGAAAAACATCAGCAGTTATACAGAAGAAGTACAGATGGCACAATATGTGTTTGAAGCGGCGCTTGAACAAAAATGTAAAAAAGTAATCGTGGCTTCTTCTATTTCTGTATATGATGATACTGCTACATTGCCTTGGCAGGAAGAAGACGCAGTGAATGATGTGCCGAAGTCTTTATATGGTTTGAATAAACGTTATATTGAACAGCTGGCTGCGTATTATCGTAAGCATTATCAGTTGGATATAGTGTGTTTACGTTTCTCTCATTTATTTGGCGCACATGAGAAAAATAACTATATGATTAATTATTTTATGCGCTTAGCTTTGTTAGGGAAGTCCTTAACAGTAATGGGTGAGAGTGATGTATCACGTGAATTTTTATATGCGAAAGATGCGGCAAATGCGATTTGGCAAGCGTCACAACATCCAAACGCTTCCTTAATTCAAAACATTAAAGGCAGTGAAACGTTGACGAACCTAGAAGTGGCGCAACATATCAATCAAGTGTTCAGCAACCCGACTGACATTCAACGTCAAGATGAAGATGTGCCGGATTATTTTGAACCTTCTTATATGGATGGTACACGAGCACAACAAGAAATTGATTTTGTCCCTCAATATCAGTTTATAGATGCATTACAAGAAATTTATCGAGAAATGGAGGGGCTGCGTGATGAGTTACCGGAAAAATATTAAGCGTTTGTTAGATGTGTTGTTATTTGTAGCGTTGTTGCCGGTGTTATTAATTGTAGCTTTGCCTGTTAGTATAATGATTAAGAGAGAAGATAGAGGCAGTATCTTATATAATGGGCAACGTTTAGGTGTCGGTATGTTGCCTTTTGAAATGCATAAGTTTCGTACAATGAAAGAAAACGCACAAGACATTCGTAATGCGGATGGCAGTACGTTCAATAGCGATCAAGACCCACGTGTGACAAATATCGGTCGTGTGTTACGTCAAACAAGTATTGATGAATTACCGCAATTGCTGAACGTATTAAAAGGTGACATGAGCTTTGTCGGACCGCGTCCGAGTCCGCTTGGCAATACACATCGTTATCCGGATTACTATAAAACAAAGTTTCATGTGAAACCTGGTATTACGGGTTTAACACAAGCTTTGTTGCGAAATAGTGCTTCGATGGAAGAACGTATGCGTTTAGATGCTTTCTATGCGGCGAATGTCAGCTTTAAAATGGATGCATTTGTGATTTATAAAACGATTTCAACGGTGTTATTACGAAAAAATATTAATCAGAAGTAAGAGAGGAATAGCACTTATGAAGAAAGAACTGATTTTGTTGACGAATTACTTTCCTTACTATAAAGGAGAGGAATATTTAGAAGAAGAAATCAAATATTTGGCAGAAGCCTTTGATCACATTGTGATTGTTCCGACGATGGTCAGTCAGAAGATGAAGGTGACAAGAGAAGTACCGGATGTTGCGACAGTCATCGACTTGCCTTTCCCGCAAGGACTAAAAGATAAGGCCATCAACTTCTTAAAGACAGGGCCAAATATTTTATTGAGTCAACCGCGTTTACGCAGTATCGGTGAAAATGCAGGCTCCTTAAATCCTTATAAGTGGATGTACAACTTGTATTTTGAATCGAGAACAGATGCGATTTATCAAGACTTAGTACACTCACATTTATTACCGGAAAATGATGGCTATACGCAGCTTTATATTTACAGCTATTGGTTTTATATCACTGCGAACCTCGGCAGAAAATTAAAATATGATTATTATGGTGATGATTCTATCCCATTTATTTCTAGAGGTCATGGTTATGATGTTAATGATCATATTAAACCGTTTAGTTTCTTGCCGATGCGTCAGACGATGTTGAAACATGTGGATGCGTTATACCCAGTGTCTGATACGAGTTCGAACTATTTAAGCAACAAGTTTCCGAAATATGCAGATAAAATTGAAACCAGACGTCTCGGTGTAGGTGAAGGCAATTATCAAGTTTCATTACGTCAGCCGCCTTTATTTGTCAGCTGTTCAACGATTCGTAAATTAAAGCGTTTAGATGTCATTATTGATGCGTTAGCACAATTGAATGAACAAGGTTATGATTTCAAATGGGTACATATCGGTGATGGTCCAGATGCGCAAAAAATTGAAGCAATGGCGAAAGAGAAATTAAAGTCGTCTCAATATGAATTGATTGGGCGTTTGCCGAACAAAGACGTCAGAAAATGGTATCATGAGCATAACCCGACGTTATTTTTAAACACTTCTGAATCAGAGGGTGTACCAGTCTCTGTCATGGAAGCGATGGCGAATGCGATTCCTGTTGTAGCTTCAGATGTCGGAGGTACAGCTGAAATTGTACAAACAGATGTAAATGGTACTTTAATCAGTGACGCACTTAAGCCAGAAGAGGCAGCACGTGCGATTGAATATTTCATAAATCTTTCAGATGAAGCTTATCAAGGCTATGCGAAAGGTGCTTACCAAACTTGGCAGACGCTCTGTGATTCTGAAAGTCTTTATACTGAATTTGTGCATGAACTTGCACAACCTTAAGAATTCAACTCAGTATATTGCTAGACACCTATGACACAACCAGATGAAAGCGTGTAATACGCAAGAAACGACAAATAAGTAACGAATGAGTAAGTAGGTGGAAGTTTGACCAAGTTATTAAGATGGTGTGTGCTGATGATTGCGGTGATATTGCTTACTATCGGCATTATCTTTTCGAATATTACCTTGTTATTTAGTGCACTCTTATTATTTTTCCTGAACAATCTGATATATGGACTAGAAGCGTTCAACCAGCGGGTCATCTTCTTTATGTTCAATGTAACTTTCTTTGTCTTTTTAATGGGCAGAATGGTTGTCAGCAAACTGTTCCATTATCATGAAAAGGATTTTAAACTGCTGGGAACGTATTTTACAGATCAAGCCACAATATTTAATATTTTAATCTTATTAAGTTTAAGTTTGTTTTGTCTCTTTTTAGGATTTGCGATGTTAGATCGCACGGTTCAACAAGGGTTTAAACAGTTTCAGCCTATTGAGACGACATATAAACAAAATATCCGAATCATCAGTTTAGGTGTCTTTACGATTGCGATTATTTTTAAGCTGATGTATTTGGCAGAAGCGGTTCAAGCTTCACAATCACAAGGGTATTATGCCTATTTTTCTAGTTTTAAATCGAATTTACCAGGTGTGTTTGTGTTGATTAGTCGAATGTTCCCAGTCGCATTCTTTGTATATCTCGCAACATTGCCTGCACAAAAGAAAGCATGGCTGCCGATACTTGCTTATTTATTTGTAGATGGGCTTTCTGTATTAACCGGATCTCGTTCTGACTTTATGTTAGATGTGCTCATCTTGTTTATTTATTTCTGTTATCGCAATATTTTAGCGAAGCAGACAGGTACGCAAGCATGGTTCGGTAAAAAGACAATTATTGCGGGCATTATTTCAGCACCGATTTTATTAGCGTTGATGAATTTTGTCGGTAATAACCGAGGCGGAGAAAAGACTGACGGTGGTTTCTTTGATGCATTGTTATCATTTTTCTTCTCACAAGGTATCAGTGTCAATGTCATTGGTTATACCATCGAGAAAGCGAAAGAAATCCCTGATAAAATCTATTCTATTGGGCCGTTAACAGAGTATGCCGTTTACAATATTTGGGGCAATTTAACTGGAGGGCAAGGCGGATGGTCTGGCCAATCGGTTGAACGTGCTTTAGAAGGGTATCAGTACTCGCATACAATGTCTTATGTCATTATGAAAGACTTGTATCTTAAAGGTGTAGGTTATGGTTCAAGTTTCGTTGCTGAAACTTATCATGATTTTGGTTATGTCGGCATGATGTTCGGCAGTATTGTCATTGGTTTATTAATTGCGTTATTTACGAGAATGTTGACCGCAAAACATATTTTAGTGATTGCGGCAGCTTTAATCATGGCACGAATGATGTTATTTATTCCACGTGCTAGTACAATCGCGTTTATTATTGATACTTTTTCACCAGCGAATATTTTCACAGTGCTTGTGATTTTCGGATTAGAACGTGTGATGCGTTCTTACTTTGAACGCAAGCGCAACCAACATAAACAGGAGTTATGAGTATGAATCAAAGAAGAGCTGGCGCCATCTTATCCTACATATCCATATTTGGTAATATTCTAGTGGCGATTTTATATACACCGTTCTTCATTAGAACGCTCGGCACTTCTGAATATGGGTTGTATAATTTGGTTTTATCCTTTTTAGTTTATTTGAACATTATGGATTTAGCGTTCGGTAACACGATCGCCAAATACTTATCACAAAACAGAGTTAAAGGTTCAAAAGCACAAGAGGCACGTATCTTAGGTAATATCTTAAATATTTACTTTTTATGTTCCTTATTAGTCGGTCTGATGGGCTTGGTTTTGTATTTGAATGCTGAAGCGGTATTCGGCAATGCATTAGCACCTCAACAATTATCCGAACTGAAATTGATGTTGATTTTTATCATTATCAATATCATGATTTCATTTTATCCAGGTATTTTTAACGGTATTTTACAAGCGTATGAATACTTTGTGATTGCGAAGAGTATGTTGCTGATCCGAGTGATTATGCCTTCTATCATTGCGACACCGTTCTTATTGATGGGATTTGGCGCAGTTACGATTATATTGATTACGTTAATTGTCAACTTTGCGTGTCTGTTCTTAGGCATGATTTTGTGTCGGCGCCATGTATCGATACGCTTTGATTGGAAAGGTGCATTATCGTTTAATCATTTAAAACAGCAGAAACAATTGAACGTGTATTTAGGTTTAGTTTTGTTTTCTATTGCGATTGAACAATTAACGTTAAATTCTGGTCAAATGATTTTAGGTGCGATTAACGGAACGGTTGCGGTTGCGATTTATGTCATCGCTGTACAGTTCGTAAAAATCTTCCAACAGTTTGCGACTTCTATTAATAATGTGACCTTCCCAGGATTCTCAATGTTAGTGGTAGAAGGTGCAAGTAATGAACGTTTACTTCAACAGATGGTACGCATCAGTCGTATTCAGTTGATTGTATTATCGTTTATCTTATCCGGTTTTGTGATTTTCGGTGAGAACTTTATTGTGATTTGGGCAGGACAAGATTTCAGACCTGCATATCTTATGACGGTAATTTTAATGTTTACGATTACTTTTCAACTGTCACAGTTGCCGGCAGTCAGCATTATTCAAGCACATAATCGCCAAACGTTTCGTTTTATGGCTTTAGCAATTACCTTAGTATTAGCCATGATCAGTGCGGTCATTTTAGCACCGAAGTATAGTGGTTACGGTGTTTCACTTTCTATCGCAGCGTTCAGCTTTATCGGCTATACACTGATTATGAATGTATACTATCACCGTAAAATCGGTTTGAATATGTATCGTTTCTGGTTTGAGATGAGTAAAATATGGTTGCCGATGATAATCACTACAGTCGTTTACTATTTTATTTATCAATGGATTGCGCAACTCTTAGGTAAAGGGTTAGTCGTGCTAGGTATAAATATTATCGTTTATGTTATTTTGTATTCTGTCGTGTTGTGGACAGTCATTATGAACCAAAGCGAGCGACAAATGGGTATGCAAGTAATACAGCGCTTTAAACGTGCTTAAATATAACTTTGAAAACGTTAAAAAGAATAAATACAAACAAAGACGCTATTCAGTCAGAAAAACCTGAACAGCGTCTTTGTTTACTTTTTCAGTAAAGTGAGACATACATCTATTAAATGCAGGTGATACACACTATAAATCAGGCCAGAAATAAAGACAGCCAATGTTACAGCGAAGAGTGCAGTTTGAATCCATGAGCGCTTCATAATCGTAATAGCTTTAGTTTTAGCATTCCAAATAAAGTTGAAGCGATTGAAATAAATCATGAACAGCACAATTAAGGTATAAAAGATAGATGATATCAATACCATTTGAATTAAGCCGGGTAATATCATGCGATCGGATAATTGTATAAGACTTTGAATTTTAGAGATAAAATCTTGTGGTTTCGTTTCTCCGAATAAATCGAACCACCAATCTGTAAATTTGATTAAGAAACTGCCGAGAAACATAAGTAATAATAATGTACATGCATTCAAAGTAGTCAGCCAAGCACGACGACCTGGCACAGCAGTGAATGTTAAACGATGCATTAAAATAGCGTGAACTACTAATAAAACGATACCTATGCCAGAGGCGAGCACACCATATTCTATTGCGAAAAATGTGTGGTACATATTCGTCTTTAAGGCATTAGGTTTTCCTAGAAATAGTAACAATAAGCCAATGATGAAGCCGTTGATAAAGAGTGTATAAAAAACAAACGTACTCAAACAAACTAAAATACGTCGATTACGACGAATCATTATTAAATCTAATAGGGTAAATAACAGTCCAATTGTTAGATACAAGATGATTTGAATCATGATGATAAATGTTCTCTTTCTTAAAGGTGATAAATCACATTGTGTTAATAATTAATAATTTTACTATTGAAGTCATAAATTGTCAGTAAAAAAATGAAGTGAGTGAAAATATTATTAAATGACGTATGTTTGATGAGGTATAAAATGGTATGTTTTCTAATTATAGATTATGATGACAATCATATAATTAAAGTGTATTATATGCTTAACACAACAAGGAGAACAACATCATGAGGATTATTAAGGAAAAACCATATTGTTTTGTATATGGATTATTAGTGCTTTTTTATTTTGTTTTTGCGGCGATTGTTCCGCTTGCGCAAGATGACTGGGGTTGGTATATACATGGCTACAACCAATGGTTCAATGAACATTTTAAAAATTTAAACGGTCGATATTTCGGTAATATTTTAGAAATTTTAGCAGTGAGAAGCCTATTATTACGCATGGTAGTGTATGCGCTAGTTTCATTCTCCATACTTTGGATAGTATTGAAAATCGCAGATAAAACTAAAAGTACAGCTTATATATTAATCGCGTTTATAATGTTACTGCTGATGCCCGCTTCAATCTTCAAACAAACTTATGCGTGGTATGCAGGGTTTAATAACTATGTCACAAGTGCTTTATGTGCATTAGTAGTTTTATTATTTGTTTTAAAAACACTGCATAATCAAGAAAGAAAAACACAATGGTCACAACGTATTGAATTAGTATGTTTCTATATCGCATGTATTGCCGGACAGTTGTTTATGGAGAACGTCACACTTTATAATATTGCGATTACCGGTTTAGGGTTACTTGTATATTTAGTAATTTATCACAAAATTAATTTGAAATTATTGATAGGATTCTGTTTAACATGGATAGGTGCGATTATTATGTTTACAAATCCTAACTACATGAATATTTTAGCGGGTAATAGTTCATATCAACAAGTCGGTTCTAGTACCTCGATGTATGATAAAGTCATTCAAACGTTATTAAAAATCATTCCGTATTATGGCTACTTCCAATGCGCCATATTTTTAAGTGTTTTAGCTGTGGTTTTACTCATTGTTTTATATCGCAGTCCGAAATTTTTAAGTTTGTCACTAGTGTATAAAGCGATAATAACAGCAGCTTTAGCATTCTTTACTGTTTATAAATACTTTATCTATGAACCTTTTGATTTAGATGCGATGAAACACATTCCATGGATTGCAGGTCTGAATTTCTTAGCGTGTTTGATCTATTTCTGTGCAGTCGCAGCAGGTCTCTATTTTATTGGTTTATCTAAGAAGTCATTATTGACGACATACTTTAGTTTAGCTTCGATTGTGATTGCGACCATGCCTTTATTAGTCGTTGCGCCTGTCGGACCAAGAAATTTCTACTTTATGTATGTGTTATGGTTGATTATTTTATTAATTGTACTTAAACAGTTGCCTTTACCTGAAAGACGTACGAGTCTCATTGCGGGTAGTATCGCACTAGTCGCAGTAATCGTGTTTATGAGTGCTTTTTCATTCATGAGTTATGCGAATACACAACGGATTGCGAAAATAAAAGAAGAAGCAGCACATGCCTCTAAAGATGACGTTATTATTGTAGAAATGTTGCCATTTGATGTGTATACCCAACATTCATCACCATGGTCGGTAAGAACACAGAGAGTATTTAAACAATACTTTGGTATACCTCAAGAAGCACGATTAAAATTCGTACCTTATGGTCAAAAATATTTACAACCGAAAGTACAGAAGAAAAATAAATAAAATCACAAAAAAATCAGAACAACTTCCAATTGTGAAGCTGTTCTGATTTTTTTAGTTTTAAAGTATTTTCCATCGCTATTCTGACTTAACTTTAATGTTGAGTAATTGATTGAACATCTTGTCCAGCGAATCAGGATTATCAATCGCATTTGAATAGTCGGCACAAAGTTTATGTTCATCGTAAGTCCAATCACCGATAGCGGTAATTGCTGATTCAAAGACACGAGCAACTACTTTGATCGGAGGGTTGCCAGGGACTTCGATAATATCTGCATTGTCTATGATGTCTTGACGTATTTTTTGGATGAAGATTGCGGTCACAGTTTCCATAAATTGTTGATCATGACGTTGTTTAATATCAATTTTTTCAATAGGTTTATCAAAGAAAGAACTTAAAGCTTTAAAAGGTGCTTCAATACGCTCTCGAATATCCTTTTCGAAATAATCTTTAGTCAAATTCGTAATTAAGTAAGATAACAAGTCATATTTATCGTAAAAGTGTTTATAGAATGTCGTACGGTGAACCAATGCTTTATCACATATCATATTGACTGTAATGGCAGAGAACAATTTTTCGCTTAATAAGTTGAACAAGGATTCGGATAAAGCACGTTTCGTTTTAATCACACGTAAATCATTGGGATTCATGTTTGGTATATCTCCTTTTGTTGAATATATATGATAACAAATCAATTTCAGTATAGAACTATCAGTATAAATAAACTACTATGTAGATTAAACTGTACTGTATGTTTGGTAGAGAGGCAAATATTTTAACTTGAGTATGAATAAATTTAATTTTTCTGTTTTACTTATTAGTTAAAGTGTAAATATAGAGATGATATAATTTTTTCTAACAAATTTTATGAAATGGGGTTTAGGGTTGATTTATACTGTTACATCAACTTTGCCTCCGAATCATGGAGGAAGAACGAAAGCATTGTTGAAGCGAATTCAATTTATTGACGACACATTAGGTATTAAACAAACTATTTTAACGACCAACTACAATATTGAGTACCCAGAAGTATTAGCTGATTTTAGAGAAAAAGGTATCTTAAACGAAGGTACACAAGTCATCAATCTCTATGATTGGCTTTCTGGCTATAATCTATTTAACATTCCAAAGTCGACTTTTAAGAAAGAAAAGAAATATAAAGCACAACCTGTGGCGCTTTCTGATTACACAACACGTACGAATAAAAAAGGGGACGTCGTACGTTATTATGACAAGACTGATGAAACATATTTACTGTATCGTAAATTTTATGAGGATTCAGAAGTAGTCCATTTTGAAGATGTGATGACGCCTGGAGTTAAACATAAAGTCATCCGTTATGAATACAACACTTATGGTTATCTGCATAAGAAGACTTACTATGCAGCACGTAAAAACATGAAGTTGAGTGAGACGATGTATGATTTAGACGGAAATGTGTATTGTCAAAAATGGTTTGAAGAAAATAAGCAAGGCAAACCAGAAGCGACGTCCATTTTGATATACCGCGAGGGACGTGTGGTAAGAAGTTTTACGCACGATAAAGCATTGTTTGCGTATTTTTATAATGAGATATTTAAAGATGGAGATATTGTGTTTAATGATGCACGTTTATTAGATGAACCATTAATTGACAATCAACATGCGATTAAACCTGTCATTGTCTTCCATAGTTCTCACTTATCCGGTGATAATATTAAAGGTTCATATCGCTTTGCGATAGATCATCACAAGCAAGTTTCGGCGTATATTGTGCTGACAACTCAACAAAAACAAGATATTTTAGCGCAATCAGATATTCCAGAACAAAAAATTCAAGTCATTCCGCATTTCATTGAACCCAGTACGTTACCTGAACAAGAACGTAAAAATCAGTTTGTGTATTTAGGCAGATTTTCAAAAGAGAAACGTATTGATCACATTGTGAAGGCATTTAAGTTATTTAAAGCTAAAGGTTATGAGACGAAACTGAAATTATATGGCGGTGTTTCTGACTCACAAGAAGATGAACTTAAAGATTTAATTTCTAAAGAAGGTCTGTCAGAAGATGTAGACATCGAATCCTTTACTAATCATCCAAAAGAAGTTTTCCGTGAATCACGTGCTTCTATTTTAGCAAGTACACATGAAGGATTCGGATTATCTATGATGGAAAGTATCAATGAAGGTTGTCCGGTTCTTGCGTATGATATTCGTTATGGGCCAAATGAAATCATTGAAGCGGGTGAGAATGGGTATTTAATACCTACAGGTGATATCGAGGCTTTAGCACAGGCGATGGAGCGTATCATCAACCATCCATTGAAGCATGTGCACACACGTCAATCATTAACACCAAAAGCCGCACAACATCATTTCGAACAGTTATTTAAAACGTTAATATAAATAGAGTAATACACCTTTTATTATTTTTCCAAATTAGTAAGACGATGATAAAAAAGTAGATTTAGTATATAATTGTTACGGTTTCTTATTTGGTTTGTTGAGAAATTAGCAGTACAATAAGAAAATGTGGAAAACAGAGATATAAAAAGTAAGGAGATCACAATCATGAATGAATTAACAGTCATTATCACATACTACAACTCAGAAGATTATATTCAAGCTTGTATCGAAAGTTTGAAACAACAACGCAATCAAGATTTTAATGTGATTATAGTCAACGATGGATCAACAGATGGTTCTCAAGCACTTTTAGAAGACACCTTAAAAAACTATGATAAAAAGGTTGAAGTGATTAACTTTGAACAAAACCAAGGGCATGCGCATGCGCGTAACGTCGCAATGTCACATGTAGAAACACCGTATTTTATGTTTTTAGATGCGGATGATGAATTAGCTTCTTATGCGATTCAATTCTATTTAAAAACAGTGAATGGTCTAGATGCCTTAATTGCACCGATTAATAAGTTTACAATCAATCAACCCCAATACATCGATCAGAATAAAATTAGATTGGAATATATGAACGCTGAGACAAACCCTAATTCATTCTTAAGAAAAAATACAGCTTGTAATATTTTATTTAAAACAGCAATCGTACAAGCGCATCAACTTCAATTCGATGAGGCATTGAAAACGTATGTCGACAATTCTTTCGTAGTGGATTATCTGACATATGCAGAACGCTTTGTGCGTATTTTAGGTTTCCCGTTCTATTTCAGAGGAGAGGTTTATGATCCTTTTGAAACAGAACAACTGACACAACAAGCGTTCGACCAATTATTTGAAGATTACGCTGATGCTTATCTGCATACCGTGCAGAAAGTGAAAAATAAAAAAGTCCGTCAATTTATGACGCATAAAATGGCAAGTATGATTCGTAACGGTTTTGACCCTGCGAATAAACAAAATGCTTACCACTATGCACAACATCAAGACACACTTATTCAATTAGCTCAAAAATTGAAATGGCATCTCTTACAAGAAACAGATGGCGGTTCATTGTTTAAAGTAGAAATGTTGGCGTTAATGTTTAATCAACCTGACGCCGCAATTGCGATCAACAAATACAGAGGCATGTTACGTCATGTGAAGAATGTTGTGATGCGTAATAAAAATAAAAACCGTTCTATGTATCAGTTAACAGATGCGCCAGAAAATGTTTCTAACAAAACAATTGTTTTTGAGACATTCGGCGGTAAAAACTATAGTGATAGTCCAAAATACATTTATGAATATATGCAGAAATATTATCCGTACTATAACTATATCTGGGTATTAAAGAACCCGGCTAAAACTTATGTTCCAGGTAATGCGACTAAAGTGAAAAAAGGTTCGAAAGCTTATTATGAAGCTTATTCAAAAGCACATTACTGGGTTACGAACGCTCGCACGCCGCTTTATATCAATAAGAAAGAGAATCAAACGTATATTCAAACATGGCATGGTACGCCGTTGAAACGTTTGGCGAATGATATGAAAGTGGTACGTATGCCAGGGACAACAACGCCCGCATATAAACGTAATTTCAGAGAAGAGACAGAACGTTGGGATTATTTAGTATCACCGAACCGTTATTCTACTGAAATTTTTGAATCGGCCTTTTGGATGGATAGAGACCGTGTCTTAGAAATCGGTTATCCAAGAAATGATGTGCTTGTTAATCGTCAAAATGATACTGAGTATCTTAAAGATATTCGAGAGAAGCTTAATATTCCTAAAGATAAGAAAGTCATTACTTACGCACCGACATGGCGTGATGATGAGTTTATTAAAAAAGGACAATACTTATTCAATCTTAAAATCGACTTAGATAATTTATATAAACAATTAGGTGATGACTATGTCATTTTATTACGTATGCATTATCTGATTGCGAATGCTTTAGATTTATCTGGTTATGAAAACTTTGCGATAGATGTATCTGATTATGATGATGTCTCAGAAATCTTCTTGATTTCAGATGCATTGATTACAGATTATTCATCTGTGATGTTCGACTATGGTATTTTAAAACGTCCACAGTTCTTCTTTGCGTATGATATTGAGAAATACGGTAAAGGTTTACGTGGCTTCTATATGGATTACCATAATGATTTACCAGGACCTATTTTCACAAATGCGCACAAACTTGCTGAAAGCTTAAAAGACTTACCGAAAGTACAAGCAGAATATCAAGATAAGATTGATGCATTCTACAATCGTTTCTGCAGTATTGAAAACGGTAAAGCATCAGAATATATCGGTGAATTGATTCATCAAGGTATTGAAGAAAAAGAATAATACGTTAACACGCAAAAGTAGCCTTTAAAGAGACTGTTTTTGCGTGTTTTTCTTTTAACAGGCTATAGTAAGAGAGAGGTGAACATTATGGGACAAACCAAACAAAAGGTGATTTATACTATCGGTCATTCTGATCATGATAAAGAAACATTTCTTGAAATGTTGAAACAATATCATGTTGAAGTCTTAATGGATATCAGAGCCTTTACGAAGAGCCGTAAACATCCGCAATTTAAAGACAACAATATGAAGTCATGGTTGAAAGAAGCGGGGATTGAGTATCAAACTGACCAATTTCTAGGTGGACGCAGACAACCTAGTGAAACAGTGGGACGTAGTTTGAATAGTGGTTGGCAAAATGAATCTTTCCATAACTATGCGGACTATACTTTAACAGACGACTTCAAAGAAGGGATTAAAAGATTAACAGAAACAGCCCAAAACCAAACGACAGCCTACATGTGTTCAGAACATCATCCAGCACGTTGTCATCGTCTGATTGTCAGTAATTATTTAGCTGCACATGGTTGGGACGTGTATCATATTATGCAGAATAATAAAGGTGACATTATTGCACAACCACATAAGTTAGGACAATGGGGTGCGATGCCAATTATTGAAGATGATGGGGAAGTAGTATATCCGAAAAAAACAGATTAACATATATAAATGAATGGGGTGTTTCTTTTATGAATCAGAACAACATATTGAATCAGCAACAAGTTAGAAGAAAATGAACAGACAGGCCGGGCCTGTCTATTTTTTATGAAAAAAATAAAAAATTGCGGCAATTGTGTGGCAATCTTTTATAAAAAATGAGATCCTGCTTATAAGTAATGAAATATTGATATGAGCGGAGGATACATATGAAAAAGTTAGTCAGAGTCGTAGGTGCAGTGATTGAACATCAAGGTAACATTTTATGTGCACAACGCAGTGAACAAATGAGCTTACCGTTATTATGGGAATTTCCGGGCGGTAAAATTGAACAAGGTGAAACAGATATTGAAGCGTTAAAACGTGAAATTCAAGAAGAAATGAAATGTGATTTAGCAGTGGGTGAGAAAGTTACGACGACTACACATGAATATGATTTTGCGATTATTGAGCTGACAACGTATCGTTGTACTTTACAAGAAACGATGCCGACATTAACTGAACATAGCCAAATTAAATGGTTAGCCCCTAAAGCGTTACACCAATTAGAGTGGGCACCGGCAGATATTCCGGCAGTCGACTTGCTTGTTGAACAAGGGTAATGCCTATGGAACATTTAATTGAAGACTTAACCCAGTCGCTTCATAAAGGCTTTATTGATCGTTCTATTGTGCATCAAGGGCACCATGTGCCGAAATTGTTGCTGAATAATCAAGAAGAAAATGTGCTCGCAACGCTCATCGATGAACTAGAGAAATGTCAGTCCTTTATGATTTCGGTTGCTTTTATTACGCCGAGCGGTCTCCAAAGTCTGAAGTCACATTTATATGATATGGCACAACGTGGTGTTAAAGGTAAAATATTAACTTCCAATTATTTAGGTTTCAACTCCCCAAAAGTGTATGAAGAGCTGATGAAGTTAGACAATGTTGATGTCCGTGTAACAGATGTCTCAGGCTTTCATGCGAAAGGTTATATTTTTGATCATGACGCCTATTCTACGTTAGTTGTGGGGAGTTCGAATTTAACTTCTAATGCTTTGAAAGTTAATTATGAACATAATATTTTATTATCTTCTCATCAAAATGGTGATTTAGTCCATAAAGTGAAAGACCAATTCAATGGGTTATGGGAAGAGAGCACTCCTTTAACAGAAGCTTGGATTGAGGCATATCGTGAGGTTTATCAACCACAAATGACACAACGGTTGTTTGAAGAAAGTCAGAAACAAACGTTGTTGGAAAATAAAATACATGAAGCGGTTAAAATTGAACCGAATTTAATGCAGGTAGAAGCGTTAAAAGGTTTGGCAGAGATGCGTGCACAAGGTGAAAATAAAGCATTGATTATTTCTGCGACAGGGACAGGTAAGACGATTATGTCTGCGTTAGATGTCCGTGCATTTAAACCTAAACGTTTCTTATTTGTTGTGCATAGTGAAACCATCTTAAATGATGCATTGGCAGCTTATCGTAAAGTGTTGGCAGATGAAAATGAAGCGGACTTTGCGAAGTTGACAGGGACTGAGAAGAATTTGGATGCGAAGTATTTATTTGCGACTGTACAAACAATGTCGAAGCCTGACATTTATCAACAGTTTGACCCAGCAGCTTTTGATTATATTGTCTTTGATGAAGCACATCGTTCAGCAGCACAAAGTTATCAAAATATCTTCCATTATTTTCAACCGAAATTTATGTTAGGGATGACCGCAACACCTGAACGAAGTGATGATCTCAGTGTCTTCGCGCAATTTAATCATAATGTCGCTTATGAAATTCGACTTCAAAAGGCATTAGAAAGTGATATTTTATGTCCATTCCATTATTTTGGTGTCTCAGATTATATTCAAGAAGGCCAAGTTGTGGATGATAACACACAAGACTTAAAATTCTTAGCGTCTGATGACCGTGTGAAATATATTTTAGAGAAAACGGATTATTATGGTTATTCTGGTGATGAATTAAAAGGGCTAATCTTTGTCAGTCGTAAAAAAGAAGCGCAAGCTTTAGCACAAAAGTTAAATGACAAAGGCATACCGACACAAGCTTTAACAGGTTCAGATTCACAAAAACAGCGTAACGAAGTGATTCAACAGTTAAAAGACGGCAGGTTAAATTATATTATCACCGTAGATTTGTTTAACGAAGGGATTGATATTCCTGAAATTAATCAAGTGGTGATGTTACGGAGTACACAATCAAGTATTATCTTTGTACAACAATTAGGACGTGGTCTTCGTAAGAGTGCGAATAAAGATTTTGTGACAGTCATTGATTTCATTGGAAACTATAAAAATAACTATATGATTCCGATAGCACTGTCAGGTGACCATTCCCATAATAAAGATAGTTATCGAAAATTCATTTCAGACTATGCACCATTAAAAGGCGTTTCAACAATTAATTTTGAAGAAGTTGCTCAAAAGAGAATTTTTGATTCGATTCAATCTGCGACTTTAAATAAGAAAGCTATGATTTTACAAGCATTCAATGAAGTGAAAGCACGCATTGGTCGCACGCCAAGTTTAATGGATTTCATTCATCAACATTCGATTGATCCAGAAGTGATTCTTTCGAAGTATGGTAATTATGAACAATTTCTAGTGGAGAAAACAGATATTACGACAAGAATCTCTGAAAATGCCTCTAAGAATTTGACGTTCATTTCTCAAGAGTTAGCGAAAGGTTTGAAGAATACCGATTATTTAGCACTAGAGTTGTTGATGAGCCAAGATGAAAGTTTTGAGCGTTTAGTTGAAAAACTTCAACATAGAGATAGTGAAATTGAAGAAGCGGATGTGCGTACCAGTTTGAAGGTATTAGATGAAACTTTCTTCAGCAAGAATATAGATAAAAGATATGGCACACCGATGGTTGAATGGGATAAAGAGACTAATCTTATCGGTCTTACTGAACCGTTTAAAATGAACTTGAAAAATGAAGCCTTTCGTCATCACGTCCATGATTTGATCGAAGTAGCCCAATATAAACATAAGCATGTCTATCAAAATCAAAATGACTTTATCTTGTATGAACGTTATTCGAGAAAAGATTTTGTGAAAGTGATGAACTGGGATAAAGATGAGTCTGCAGTTATTAACGGTTATAAACAAAAACACCATACATTGCCGATTTTCATTACGTATCACAAAAGTGAAGATATCAGCGACAATACAGCGTATGAAGATCAATTCATTAATCAAAATGAGCTGAAATGGTTCACGCGTTCACCAAGAAAGTTAAGTTCTGATGAAGTTCAAAAAGTAATGCGACACCAAGAACTCAATACACCAATGTATCTTTTCGTGAAGAAAGAAGACGGTGAAGGAACAGACTTCTATTATTTAGGTAAAGCACGCTTTATGCCGGGTACTGAAGCACAAACGAAGATGCCGGATGGCAAAGATGTAGTCACAATGCATCTTGCTTTAGATACACCGGTTCGAGATGATATTTATCGTTATTTAGTTGAGAAATAAATTGATTGCCTGACTCGAAAATGAGTCAGGTTTTTTGTGATATATAGGTCAGAATAGAGATGAATCAGTCTTTTTGCCCATAGATTTGCTTGTATGCGCATAGATGCATATAATCTTGATTAAACACATGACAACGATTCACTATTAAGAGGAATGAAGCGGATAATATGGCGGAAAGGATTCTGGTGATTGGCAGCCCTGGCACAGGAAAATCAACATTTGCTAAACAGTTAAGTCAGAAAATGAATATTCCAGTCTTTCATTTAGATAAACTGTTTTGGAAAAATGATCATGAAACAATTAATCAAGAAGAGTTTATAAAACAAATCGAAAAAGTAATTGCTGAAAATGAATCTTGGATTATAGATGGGAATTATAGAGACACTTTACCGTTGCGGTTAGAACAAGCAGAACTTGTCATTTGGTTGAAAGCACCACGTTGGAAATGTATTTTGAATGTGGTTAAACGTTATTTTAGATTATTAAATAATGAGGATACTGGCGGCAATCCGAAGTCACTGCGATTCGAATTTGTAAAATATATTTAGGACTTTCCAAGCAATCATTTTCCTTCTATGATTCAAGCTAAAACAAATAGTTTAAATCGAGCAAAATGGATTGAGTTAAATGGGTTTAAAGAAATTAATCGCTTTATGCAGGAAAGTGAAGTTAAAATAAACCACTCGTCCAAATGATTATTTTGGACAAGTGGTCATAGACAATGAAAATAAACTTTAAGTGTTTACTGATGTATAGCAATACTTGCACGTGTCAGTTTACGTTTATTTTTATAATAAACAAGTGCGATGGTTGAATTGACCATAGCGGACGAAATAATCAAGACATCGTCGTATTGGACGAAGGTGATACTGATGATATAACCAGTAATAATCAACGATACGGATATGATGAATAAACGCAATTTTCGATAGTAATCATGGAAATAGGACATATTCATCCATAATCCGAAGAAGAATAAGAAAATGCTGGCATACATAAAGTGTACTTCAAATAATCGATTGATTTTACCACTGCTGCTGAAGATAATAGCCGCATTCACGCCGCCTAATGCAATATTAATGATAAGGTGTGAATAATTTAATTTAAACCCGATGGTGCGATGACGATGGTTAATATAAAACTCTGTAATTGCCCAATAAGCTAAGAATAATCCAATTAAAATCATGAATTGGAAAATATAAAGATAATCAAATGTCGTAATACTGAAGATACTTGCGATACCTACTAATAATTCTCCAAATACGATGATAGTCAAAAGAGCATAACGTTCTACTAAATGCATCATATTGACAGGAGATTCTTTTAAATATTTACGAAATGGTACTAAACCTATTGCAGCAATCATCAACCCTAAGTTCCCTGGCACAAAGCGATAAGGTGGCGGTGTAAATGAACCAATGATTGAAAAGATTGCAACAAAAGATGTGACAATGACATAAGCAATACATGTCATTCTATCGCCTTTTGATTTTGTATGGCGTATTTGTAATAAATATTGTAGACAAATACTTAAATAAAGTAATGACATATAAGTCATAAAGGGTACAAAGGTTTTATTGAAATCTGGATAGAAACTGTTGGATAAGAAAATCAAAAGAAAAATATTCACAATAGTGAAGCCTACATCTTTTGGTAATAGCTCACCAAAGCGGTTAGTGAAGACTGTTTGATGTGCCCATAATAGCCATAAAAATAGACTCATTAAAATATAAATAATAAAGGTATTTAAGGTTAAAGTGCCGTTACCTGTAAGTTGAAGTAATACATGTGCAATTTTCTGTAAAGCATATACGAAAATCAAGTCATAAAAGAGTTCATGAAAGTTAGCACGTTTATCTTGTAAGTAACGTGGTGTTAAATTAGACGCCATTTGTGTCATCTCCTGTTGTATTTAGTAGGCGACTTGTATTCTCTTTTTTTAAGTCTCTTGTATTTTAGTATGAATGGAATCAAAATAAAAGTGATTACATTTAGTGTTAACATGTAATCATTTAGATGATTAAATCAATATTAAGGCATAAAAAAAGCGAACCTCTTAGTAGAGATTCGCCTCAATAATTGAATGATTATTATGCTTTGTTTACTGATGCGTCGTAGATTGTATCAATCGCATCTTGTAATTTATTGTTAAATTCTTCGTCTGATTGGTTAACGTTCAAGTCAGTGACTAAAGCACGAGAGAAGCTTGCGATTAAGCCATCGTTTTCTTTTAAGATTTTGTTTGCTTCTTCACGGCTGTAACCACCAGATAATGCAACAACACGTACCACTTGAGGGTGTTCGATAAGTTCTTTATAAGTGTTTGCTTTTGTTGGAATTGTTAATTTCAACATAACATTTTGATCTTTATTTAAGTTGTCTAACTCAGCTTTGATTGCTGCTGCTAAGTTTTCTTCGATTGCTTCTTTATCTTCTGCGTGAATGTTAACTTCTGGTTCGATAATTGGTACTAAACCAGCCGCAATGATTTCTTTAGCAACTTCGAATTGTTGTTTAACAACTTTTTCGATACCTTCTTTGTTGTTTTCTAAAATGTTAGAACGCATTTTTGTACCGAAGATATGACGTTCGTTTGCGCGTTTCAATAATTCATCTAAATCTGGAATAGGTTTCATTAATTGAACGCCTTCATTTTGGTCGGCTAATCCTTTGTCGACTTTCAAGAATGGTACGACACCTTTGCTTGCTAGGAAGTCACCAGTGTATTGTCCTTCAATTTCACGATCCATTGTTTGCTCGAATAGGATAGCTCCTAGGATTTTGTCTCCGTTGAAAGCAGGTGAAGTAATGATGCGTGTACGCATTTCGTGTACAAGGTCAAACATTTCATCATCGTTTGAGTATTCATTTTCTTCAATTCCGTAAGCTTTAAGCGCTTTAGGAGTACTACCACCGCTTTGGTCTAATGCTGCGATAAATCCTTTACCATTTTTAATTTTGTCAAATTGTTCTTGGTTCATTTATTGACACTCCTCTTTCCGCATTTTGCTATATCTCTTTCATCTCTAGTATGGTAAAAATGAAGTGATTTCGCAAATAGTTTAACTCATAAATGTAAAATAAATCACAAACGGAATTTTAGATGGATTATTGGCTTGAAACTAGGACATTAAACGTCTTGTTAGTATTCATTTGAAACTAAAATACGTTACAATAGTGTGAAAGGGATTTGTTGAAAGGGTGAAGACGGTGAGCAGAATAGAAACGTTATTTGTAGGCGGTGTGGAAACAGTAGGGCATCCGCACGCCGTTAATAAACTGGATCAGCAGTGGATGACTGCTGCGTATAAGAAAGCCATGCCGATACCTGTTTTTCTGACTAAAAGCGGTTTGGAAGGTGATGATGTGGGAGATAAGAAACATCACGGCGGACCAGAAAAAGCATTATTTGCGTATAGTGTCATTCATTATGATAAATGGGCAGAAGAATATCCAGATGCAGAATTCAAAGCCGGGACAAATGGTGAAAATGTATCTGTGACAGATATGGATGAAACGACGGTATGTATCGGAGATATTTATCGAGTCGGTGAAGCGTTAGTACAAGTCTCACAACCACGCAGACCTTGTTGGAAACCAGGCAGACGGGTGAAATGGATTGACTTCGGACAACGTATTCAAGATACAGGGCGTACAGGTTGGTACTTCAGAGTGCTTGAGGAAGGTCGTATTCAACAAGGCGATGTGTTTGAGTTAGTAGAACGCCCATGTGAAACATGGACAATTGCGAAGATGAATGATGTATTATATCATCATACAGACCATCCGCAACTGATGCGTCAGCTAATGGATAATGACTATACACCGCCGTCTTGGAAAGAAGAGTTAAGTCAATTGCTTGAAGGAGAAGCGGTGGATCATACACCAAGACTCTATGGTCCGAACATTTAAAAAATACTTATTGTAATAAAAATAAAAGACACATGCACCGAAATGGCGACATGTGTCTTTCTTATTCATCTTATCTTATTGTCTGTCAGCCTCATGGCTGCGAAGGGGAGAAAACAGCCATGAGTGATTTATGACAGATTAACCTTTTACTTTTGTGGCAATGATTGGATAGGATTATTTAATCCAGTGTCGTTGCACGTTAACATCTTCAATATCGGTTTATTATTTTTATTATGTGCAACATTTCATATGCCAAGTGTTTGTATGGACATCAAGCATCATTCATTGAGGAGGGTATAACTCAACGTAGATGGATGTGCCTGGTTTAATTTTTAGTTGTAGGTTTATCGATCGCATACAAATGGGCTGTATGTTTGTATGCGAATTTTATCATTTGTATGATGGGTATTCGATTTTTTTTAGTATTGATTAGACCATCCAAGGACGGTTATGCGTATTTTGTTGTTTCGGTTTGTTTGGGAGTTTATCGTGCGAAACAACTTTTGGTTCTTGACCAGATTCAATTCTTCTTTTTAATTTTGAATCAATCTTTGAAGTATTGAATGGGACGAAGACGCGTTTTGCGTCTTGATTGCAGTCAGGGCAAACTGCATAATCATGATTTTCATTCATAGATTGATTTAGCGTAAATTCACCGTGTTTTGTGCATGCATAAGTGTAATTGGGCATTACTCATCAGGCTCCAAATTCGGAATGATATCATCTCTGAAGATTTCACGAGGTATTGCAATTGTACAACAAGCGTTTGGAACATCCACGATACCAGCAACTGTACCTTGGACGGGCGCTGTTCCAAGTAACATATAAGCTTGTTCACCTGTAAAGCCTCGTGTTTTTAAGAATTCAATCGCGTTTAAACAAGCGTTGCGATAAGCGGTATTCGCATTTAAATACTCTTGTTTTCCGCTGAATTCATCTACTGAAATACCTTCGAATACAATATAATCTGTATAGTTCGGCATTACAGGTCCTGGTTTGAAGGCTGGGTTCTTTTTAAT
This sequence comes from Staphylococcus sp. HMSC061G12, assembly GCF_001838465.1. Classification (NCBI taxonomy): domain Bacteria; kingdom Bacillati; phylum Bacillota; class Bacilli; order Caryophanales; family Staphylococcaceae; genus Staphylococcus; species Staphylococcus sp. HMSC061G12. The sequence continues at coordinate 92,207 of NZ_KV837152.1, read as the reverse complement.
TTGATATTTTTCCATGCCATTTTTAATCACGTTGACGCGTAAATCAATCCAACCAGGCATTTCGATACCGCCGCAGAATGTAATTTCACCATCACCTTGTGAGAAATGCAGATCGCCGACAGATAACTTTGCACCGTCGACAAAGACTGGGAAATAAATGCGGGAACCTTTCGATAAGTTTTTGATATCGCAGTTACCGCCGTTTTCTCTAGGAGGAACGGTTCTGGCACCTTCTTTAGCGACGCGGTCGAAATCTTTTCCTTCTAAAGTGCCAAGCACTACAGCATCCGTATCAGGTAAGTTTGCTAATACCGGCTCTCTGTTCGGATCTGTATCTACCAATGCTTGTTCACGTCGGTTCCATTCATCCAACATTTCTTGGGAAGGCGCAACCCCAATCAATCCTGGGTGAATCAATCCGACAAATTCTACACCAGGTACATGACGACTTGTCGCATAAATACCATTGAAATCCCAAATCGATTTTTGGGCATTCGGATAATGGTCAACGAGGAAACTGCCACCGTTTGTCACGTCGAAAATTCCGTTAAAGCCCCATTCGTGTTCTGGGAATGCGCCGATATCTAAGATGTCGACGACGAGTAAGTCGCCAGGCTCAACACCGTTGACATATACGGGACCACTCAGTACATGTACACGGTTCAAGTTGACATACTTGATATCGCTTGGGTCGTCATTGTTTGAGACTTGACCATCGGTCCAGTCTAAACATTCCATCCTAAATGATTCCCCGGGTTCAACTGAAAATGCAGCCGGAATGTCCGGGTGCCATCGGTTGTGTCCGGGATGTGCTTGCTGATCCATTTTCTTATTCAAATCCACACTAAATAATTTCTTAGGCATATGCCTACCCCCTTGCCGAAATAATTTGTGACTGAAGATTCTGACTAGAAATAGTATTCCTCAAAAAGTTACATTTTAAACTCGTTTTCTGAATTTTTGTGAAAAATATTGATTTTTTGTTAAAAAGTTACAATTTGTGAAATAATAGAAAGGATGACTATAAAAAGAAGGTGACGAAATGCGTAAAGGATTACGTTTGGTTTTAGGAGGTCTATTCAGCCTAGCAGGAGTCATGCACTTTGTGCGTTCTGATGCTTTTACTCGCATCGTTCCGAAGTATTTACCCTTACGTAAAACAGCAGTAATTGTAACAGGTATTGTTGAACTAATCATTGGTGGTGTTCTATTCTGGAAACGCCCAAGCCAAGCATTTACACGAGGTATCAATGCTTTTTTAATTTCGGTATTTCCAGCTAATATTTATATGGCACGCAAACAATTACCGTTAGGCGATTATCAACCACCTAAGTGGGCTTTATACAGCCGCTTGCCATTGCAATTTGTCTTAATGGCATTCATTCGCAACCTATAAATAATAATAAAAATAAAGCTTCTCCTTGTTTTGAAAATTAAACAAGAAGAAGCTTTTTTTAGTCTTTAATGATTCAATTAAAGAAGTCGACTGACTGCTTGTGCCACTTGTTTAGGTGACTGTGGATTTTGGCCTGTTACAAGTCGTCCATCTGTTTCAACTTCAGGTGTGAAAGGTAACATGGCTTTTTGATAATCTGCGCCACGACGTTTAATTTCATCTTCTAACATGAATGGAACAAGTTTTTTACGATTTGCGAGCAATTCTTCTGTATTAGAAAAGCCTGTCATTTGTTTTTGGTCAATGAAGTATCTACCATTATTGTCTTTAACGTTTAATAACGCTGCGATACCATGACATACAGCTGCCACAATACCGTTGTGACCATAAACTTCATTAATCGCATTTTGAATGTATTTATTATTAGGGAAATCAAACATTACCCCATGGCCGCCAGTGAAGTAGATAACATCGTATTTTGATGGATCTGCTTCTTTAATCGATTTAGAGTATTTTAATTGTGTCATAAATTTTTCATCATCATAATAACGTTTTGTCACTTTATCTAAAAAGACAGGGTTCAAGCTAACTGGGTCTATTGGCGTTTCGCCGCCTTCAACACTGAAAATGTCGATTTCGTAGTTGCCGTCGTTAAAATAATCATAAAAGTGAACAAGTTCTCCTAACCAAAGTCCTGTTGGTTTTGAAAATTCACCGAAATGATCTGTACTCGTGTTGACTATCATAATTTTTTTCATACTTTAACCTTCTTTCTATGGAAAAACCCGCTTCTTCTTAAATACCCTGTTTAAGCATTAAATACTGTTTTAATTCCTTCATCGTAAGAAGTGATGTGGAATTCTGGGAAACGTTGCTTGAATTTATCTGAATTGAAAATATTATTGTATTTATATCTTGGCAGTAATTCCATCAGTTCTTTGACTTGATCATTGAATAAGCTGCCAATTTTAAAGCCCCACATTGGTAAGACATGGTAGCCGATTTTTTGATGGAGTACTGCTTCTGTTTTTTTGATGAGCTTCTCATAAGTCAGACTGCCGGCTACTGGTAAATGCCATGTTTGGCCATAAGCGTCTGGTGTATTGCCAAGTAACGCTAGCGCACGACTTGCATCTGGTGTCCAAATTAAAGTACGCAACACTGAAGCACTGACAGGAATAATCGCTTTTTTGCCAGCTTTAATACGATTGAATACTAAAGTATTGGTAATACTTTGTGTTTTATCAGGACCATAGAATTCAGGCGCACGACCAATTACCACTTGTAAATTTTGTTCATTCATCGCTTTGAGGACCATTTCAGCCATCTGTGCACGGACCACTGATTTGCGTCCTACAGGTACAAATGGGCTAGATTCTGTTTGTACATTTGCGTTTTTTTCATACATGTATGTGTTATCGAAGAAAGCCAGTTTAGCATTGGTTTCAAGGCAAGCTTTAATAACATTTTCCATCATGACAGGGAAGCGTTGTTCCCACATTTCAGAATTGGCAGGCAAGCCGACTGCGAAATAAACAACATCACTGCCTTCAATCGCATGGTATGCTTCTGCGTAGTTCATTAAATCTGCGGCAACGAGTTCATCACTATCATGAATTTTTTTAGGTTTTCTGCCGACTAAACGAATGTCTTTTGTGTAATTTTTATAAAGTTCTCTTGCAATTTCGTGGCCGATTTGGCCATTACTTCCTAGAACAGTTTGCATGCTTTATCACTCCAAATTTGTGTGTTTATTTTACTTTTTCCTTATGTTCAAGTTCGTAAACATAGTTGGTAAAAAATTAAGCAGTGACTTCTAAAATATCAACTGCTCCTTAAATGATCATCTAAGTAAAATTTATTTTACCTTGCTCAATGAGAAATAGGAATTGATATGCTCACAACAACTTAATTTTTTTCAGAACAATTAACAAGGGTAATGTAAGCGCTTAACTAATTGCGGTTCTAAGTCTTATATGAATTTGTTTAATTATGATGTTCACACAATCGTAACGAAATAAAATAAAAATATGTGTTTTTCATTTACTCCAAGTAAAAAATAGGATATTCTGTTTGTGAAATAATTCACAAAGTAATTCAGAAGCATTCATGTCGAGGAGGAAATAGAAATGACTACATCTACACAAAATGAGAAACAACCAACAGAAGTACAACCTGAAATTAATCCCACGCAACAAATGATTGATGCACTTGCAGAAAATGGACAACATGCATTACGTGAATTAGCAAAGCTTGATCAAACACAAATTGATCACATTGTTCATGCGATGGCAATGGCAGCTGTAGACAAACATATGGAACTTGCGAAAGCTGCCTATGAAGAAACAGGCCGTGGTATTTATGAAGATAAAGCTATTAAGAATCTATATGCATCAGAATATATCTGGCAATCTATCAAATACAATAAAACGATTGGTGTCATTGATGAAGATGAACAACGTGGTTTGACGTATGTAGCTTCACCTGTCGGTGTAGTATGTGGTGTAACACCGACAACGAACCCGACTTCTACAACAATTTTCAAAGCAATTATCGCAATTAAAACAGGTAACCCGATTATCTTCGCTTTCCATCCAAGTGCACAACAATCTTCTGCACTTGCGGCGAAAGTCATTTATGAAGCAGCACTCAAAGTAGGAGCACCAGAACATATTATTCAATGGATTGAACATCCATCATTAGAAGCAACTAAATTATTAATGAACCATGACAAAGTGGCATTAGTACTTGCGACAGGTGGTGCAGGTATGGTGAAATCTGCGTATTCAACAGGTAAGCCAGCATTAGGTGTAGGACCAGGAAACGTACCGGCATATATCGAAAAGTCTGCGAAAATCAAACGTGCAGTCAATGATGTCATTGTATCTAAGACTTTTGATAACGGCATGATTTGTGCTTCTGAACAAGGTGTCATTGTAGATAAAGAAATCTATGATGAAGTGAAAAAAGAATTTGAAGCACATCAATGTTATGTAGTGAAGAAAAAAGAATTATCTAAATTAGAAAGTATCGTGATGCGTGAAGATCGTTGTGCAGTCAATGCAGATATCGTAGGTAAACCAGCCACTGAAATTGCGGCATCAGTCGGAATCAAAGTGCCTGAAGGTACGAAAATGTTAATTGCGGAACTTGAAGGTGTAGGACCAGATTATCCGTTATCTCGTGAAAAATTATCTCCAGTACTCGCAATGGTGAAAGCAGAAAACCGTGAACATGGCTTAGAATTATGTGAAGGTATGCTTAATTTAGGCGGCTTAGGTCATACTGCAGTCGTGCATACAGAAGATGAAGCTTTACAAAGAGAATTCGGTATTCGCATGAATGCTTGTCGTGTGTTAGTCAACTCTCCATCAGCTGAAGGTGGTATCGGTAATATCTATAATGAAATGATTCCATCATTGACATTAGGTTGCGGCTCTTATGGACATAACTCAGTTTCTCATAACGTTTCAGCTGTCGATTTAATCAATATAAAAACAATCGCTAAAAGGAGAAATAATATGCAATGGTTCAAACTTCCACCTAAAATTTTCTTTGAGAAAAACTCACTTATGTATTTAACGCAAATGAAAGAAGTTGAACGTGTTGTAATCGTGACAGACGAAGGCATGGTAAATCTTGGTTATGCGAAACGTGTACAAGAAGTACTAGCACGACGTAATGATGCACCTGATGTGCGTATCTTTAGCGATGTTGAACCTAACCCATCAACTAACACTGTCTATAAAGGTTTAGAGTTAATGGTTGAATTCCAACCGGATACAATTATCGCAATCGGCGGCGGATCTGTTATGGATGCGGCGAAAGGTATGTGGGCATTCTTCGAACACCCAGATTTATCATTCTTTGGTGCGAAACAAAAATTCTTAGACATTCGTAAACGTGCTTATAAAATTATGCCAGCACAACGTGCGAAAATGGTTTGTATTCCAACCACTTCAGGTACAGGTTCAGAAGTTACACCATTTGCGGTTATCACAGATAGTGATACGCATGTCAAATATCCATTAGCAGATTATGCCTTGACGCCAGATGTAGCTATCGTAGATTCACAATTTGTATTAAGTGTGCCGAGAGGGGTTACTGCTGATACAGGTATGGATGTGTTAACACACGCAATTGAATCTTATGTATCCGTAATGGCGAGTGATTATACACGTGGTTTAAGCTTACAAGCGATTAAAATTGTTTTCGATGATTTAAAAGCTTCAGCGAATGATGGAGATCCAGATGCAAGAGAACGTATGCATAATGCTTCAACACTTGCAGGTATGGCGTTTGCTAATGCATTCTTAGGAATCAGTCACTCAATCGCACATAAAATCGGTGGAGAATACAACATTCCGCATGGTCGTACGAATGCGATTTTATTACCGCATGTCATCAGATATAATGCGAAAGATCCGCAAAAACATGCGATGTTCCCTAAATATGATTACTTCAGAGCGGATCAAGATTATGCAGATATTGCAAAATTCTTAGGCTTAAAAGGTAAAACAACAGAAGATTTAGTGGAAGCTTTGGCAGATGCTGTTTATGAATTAGGTCAAAGCGTAGGTATCGAAATGAATCTTAAAGCACAAGGTTTAACACAAGAAGTATTAGATAAAACAGTAGACCGTATGGCTGAACTTGCATACGAAGACCAATGTACAACTGCTAACCCGAAAGAACCATTAATCAGTGAACTAAAAGATATTATCATCACTGCTTATGATTATCAAAAATAAGTCGCTATGACCTTTCCAAATGACTAAAATTCAATCATCCATTCAAAACACGTCCTTGATATAAGGGACGTGTTTTTTGATACATAGAAAAAGACCGATGCTTTTGACATCGGTCTTAAAGTGAATACTTTATTGTTCGTTTTGTTTGTTGATCCAGTCTGTAGATAAATCCATTGCTGCACGTGTCGCATTTGTTTTGTCTAAATCGTTAACCATCACAAAGTCATGGACTGTACCTTGCATACGTGCATGTGTCACATCATTACCAGCTTCTCTTAATTTGTGCGCATAAGCTTCGCCTTCATCACGTAAAACATCTGCTTCAGCGTTAATAATCAACGCTTTTGGTAAGTCTTTTAATTCTTCTAATGATGCACGTAATGGTGAAGCAGTAATTTCTGCGCGTTCATTTTCATCTGTTGTATATTGATCCCAGAACCACTGCATACCTTCTTTAGTTAAATAGTAACCTTCCGCAAATTCATTATAAGAATCTGTATCAAACGCTGCATTTGTTACAGGGTAATAAAGTAATTGTTGGTGAATTGGTAAGCCATTACGTTGTTTTGTCATTAAAGTCATTACAGCTGACATATTACCGCCGACTGAATCACCCGCCACTGTTAAACGGTTTAAGTCTAAGCTTTTATCCTCTGCGACATCTTTTAATTGTTGTAAGACATCGTAGTTTTGTTCAATTGCTGTTGGATATTTCGCTTCAGGTGATAAATCATAATCAGGGAATACAACGACTGAATTTGTACGCACCGCAAGTTCTCTGACAAGTTTGTCATGTGTATGCGGGCTTCCGAATACCCAACCTGCACCATGAATATAATAAATCACTGGTAATTTTTCTTGATTTCCTTTTGGACGAATGAATCGAACAGGAACTTCGCCATAAGATTTTGTTTCAAATGTTGTATCTTCAATATCTACATCATATTTTTTAATATCTGATGATTGTACATCTTCTAATAATTTTCGACCTTCTTCTGGAGGTAACTCATATATACGTGGATGTGGGTCATTGGCTTTCGCAAAGTCAAGTGCTGCTTGTTCTAAAATAATTTTTTGAGTCATAATCAAGCTCCTTCATATATAGAATGTCTCTTTCTCTGGTAAAAGTATACCACTACGTTTACGAACTTAAACATAGATATGCTCAAAAAATGTTATTTTTGTAAATCATCTTCAAGAGAAGCAGTTAAAGCCTTTAACCAATCCAGTGTCGGACCTAGGTCAGAGCGATAGTAACGTTCAAGTCCTTTTTGTTCAACAGAAAGTATTCCTGCATCTAACATCAACTTTAAATGATGTGAAACTGCAGGGCGTGAGATGGTTACTAGTTCAGTTAATTGATTTACAGTTAAAGGTCCTTTTTTACATAACAGTACTAATAGTTCTTGGCGTCGTCCATCTTGTAAGATGTTTAAAATCGGTGTGCCTTCATTAAAAAGTTGAAGTGTTTCTTTAATCATAGTCGGCCTCTTTTCTAGCATTAATGTGATATTACTGCCTATTGTAGCACGTCTATAAGGTGTAGTGGAGGTTTGAAAATAAAATTATTTTTGAACTCTCGTTACAAAAATACATATATTCAAGATTGATATTGTAATAGTATTACAACTGTGTGATAATGTAAGCGATTACACATAATTGATTGCTTGATTTGATTCTCAGTCTTACATACTAAAAAGCAGTTGATTTAAATGAAAATAAAACTTTTAAAAGAGGTGGTTGGATTGGACTTAGGGTTTTCTGTCTATTTAGGAGAAGCGTTTGACGAAACATATATCGACAAAATGTTGAATCATGGATTTCGATATATATTTACATCACTTCAAATTCCAGAAGATGACCAAGATACGTATTTGAGGCGGTTAAAACAGTTAGCCGTAATAAATGGGAATCGTGCCCAAATTATTGCTGATGTGAATGGACAAACACTGCGTCAACTAGGTTTGTCTTTGAGTGAACCAGAATCGATTCGTGATGTGGGCATTGATATTGTTCGTTTGGATGAAGCGGTCGATATAAATAGTTTGGCAGAGTATGTAGAAGCAAAATATTCAGTGATGTTGAATGCGAGCACAGATGCATTTCAAATTCTACGTGAGCTGAGTGATCGCGCAATTTCTCAAGAGAATATCTTAGTTGCACATAATTATTATCCTAGACCTGATACAGGCTTGGAACGTACTTTCTTTCAACATATAAACGAGCGATTAAAAGGAGCATTTCCTGAAATTCAAATCATGGCGTTTGTCCCTGGTACTCAATTAAGAGGACCTATCTATCGCGGTTTACCAACACTAGAAGACCATCGTCAGTATCATCCATTAGCCGCAGCAGTCGAGCTGGAAGAGGATTTGTGTGATATTGCTTGTGTGGGAGACAGTCAAATTGACGATTTTATGATTCATCAATTCGATACGTATTTCAGATTAAACCGTGTTGTTTTACGAACAAATTTAAGCTCAGACAGTAAATATTTAGGGACTTATCATAATCGACCAGATGTCGCACGTGATGTTGTGAGAGCCATTGAAGCACGAAAAACATTTACTGAAGAAGTATCGCCGCATAATGTAGTAGAACGTCGTAAAGGTGCTGTGACGATAGACAATGCATTATATGGTCGTTATATGAATGAACTTCAAATTGTAAGGTGTGATTTACCTAAGGATGAAGCGGTCAATGTATTAGGTTATGTCGACGCCCGTGATTTAGATTGTATAAATATGATTGGGTCGAATACCGCATTTGAATTCGTTTCAGTGGAGGAGGAAAGTCATGGACATTAATAAAATGACAACTGAGCAACGTAATGAGAAAACGATGCATCTAGATGAATTAAGCACTGAAGATTTTGTTGCTTTGATGAACCAAGAAGATCAAACTGTAGCACAAGCGATTGCGAAAGAAAATACGTCTATTGCACGTGTGATTGATATTGTTATTGAAGGATTTAAGCAAGGCGGCAGATTGATTTATATGGGTGCAGGTACGAGCGGCAGGCTAGGTGTGTTAGATGCTGCTGAGTGTGTACCGACTTTCGGTGTAACTCGAGATGATGTGATTGGTTTAATCGCAGGTGGTGCTAAAGCAATGACTGAAGCTGTAGAAGGTGCTGAAGATAGTAAAACACTTGGCAAACAAGATTTAAAGCACCTTAAACTTAATGAAACTGATACAGTGATCGGATTAGCAGCGAGTGGCAGAACGCCTTATGTCATTGGCGGTCTAGAGTACGCGAATACGATAGGTGCGAACACAGCAGCGATTGCTTGTAATAAAAATACAGCGATTGGTGCAGTTGCGGATATTGCGATTGAAATAGAGGTGGGTCCTGAAATTCTGACAGGTTCTACACGCTTGAAGTCTGGAACAGCACAAAAGTTAGTGTTGAATATGATATCAACTGGCGCAATGGTCGGTATCGGTAAAGTTTATGAAAACCTAATGGTAGATGTTCAACCGACAAATGAAAAATTGAGAAGACGTGCGTTAAATATCATTTCAGAAGTGGCTAATACTTCAGAATCTGAGAGTAAAAAGTTATTTCATGACAGTAACGGTCATGTGAAAGCGGCAATTGTTATGGGATTACATGATATTACGTATGAAGAAGCTGTTGAACGTTTAGAAAAAGCGAATGGTTTTATCAGAAAAACATGAGGAGTTGAACAACAATGTCAAAAGAAAAAAAGATTGCCCAGGAAATATTAAATAATGTTGGCGGCAAAGCAAATTTAGAACGTGTGATTCATTGTATGACACGTGTACGTATGGATATTATTGATTACTCTAAAGTGAATCTAGAAGGACTCAAAGCAATAGACGGTGTCATGGGAGTAGTAGAAGATGAAACACTACAAGTTATTGTAGGTCCAGGTACTGTCAATAAGGTCGCAAATGAAATGAGCGAAATGATTGGCACACCTTTAGGTGAAAAAATCGTTCATCATGAACCTTCGCAACAAACAAATAAAGAACATGTAGAATCAGAAGCACAACTCTTTAAAAGTCAGATGAAGGAAAAACAGAAAAAGTCTAAATGGAAAAAAGTACTGAGAGTCATCGCGAATATTTTTGTACCTTTAATTCCGGCATTTGTTGGTGCAGGATTAATCGGTGGTATAGCGGCAGTGCTGACGAACCTATTGTCTGCTGGTTATATTGAAGGTGCGATGTGGAAGCAGTTGACTTTAGTCTTTGATATTATCAAAAGTGGTTTGCTAGCATACTTAGTCATCTATGTAGGGATTAATGCGGCTAGAGAATTTGGCGCAACGCCAGGACTCGGCGGTGTGATTGGTGGTACTACCATGTTGACAGGCATGACACCTGAACAACCATTGCATAATATCTTTAACGGTGAAGCATTAGCGCCTGGACAAGGTGGGGTCATCGGTGTCATCTTTGCGGTTTGGTTACTATCAATTGTTGAAAAACGTCTGCATAAAATTATTCCGAATGCGGTGGATATTATTGTGACACCTACGATTACTTTATTAATTATGGGACTTGCGACGATATTCTTAATTATGCCGATAGCGGGTGTAATTTCAGAAGGTCTATTAGGTATTATTAACTGGGTGCTAGATATTGGCGGTGCATTTAGCGGATTTATCCTTGGTGCGACATTCTTGCCATTAGTTATGTTTGGTTTACATCAAGTTTTAACACCGATTCATATAGAAATGATCAACCAAGATCATGCAACTTTCTTATTACCGATTCTTGCGATGGCTGGTGCAGGTCAAGTTGGTGCGGCATTAGCACTTTGGGTAAGATGCCGTAAGAACAAAAAGATTATTCGCTTATTAAAAGGTGCATTACCTGCAGGAATATTAGGTATTGGAGAACCTTTAATTTATGGTGTAACTTTACCATTAGGCCGTCCATTCATTACAGCATGTATTGGTGGAGGTATCGGCGGTGCAGTCATCGGCGGTATCGGACACATTGGTGCTGTTGCGATTGGACCGAGTGGTTTATCATTGATTCCTTTAATTTATGACAATATGTATTTAGGCTACATTGCAGGAATATTAGCTGCATATGCGGGAGGATTTATCGCAACATACTTCTTCGGAACAACAAAAGAAATGACTGCACCTCAAGATGTTGAAGAAGAGGTGTAAAACATATGGGAAATGAACAACTATTAATTTATATTGAAGAACAGATGGAACAACTGACTAAAAACGAACAACAAGTGGCACGATATTTGATTGAAGCACCGGAAGCGGTATTAGAAATGAGTGCACAAGCGTTAGGTAAAGAAACGCAAACAAGTTCAGCTACTGTTATCCGCTGTGTGCATAAATTAGGATTCAAAGGGCTAGTGGATTTGAAGTTAGCCATTTCGAGTTATTTACCTAATCATCAGGCTAGTGTGTATCAAGAAATGGAGCAAGATGAACCTGCTAATGAAATTAAAAGTAAACTGTTCAATCGAGCAGCGTATACTCTGAAAACAACAGAAACTTTATTAGATGATCAAACGTTAGAAACAATTGCTGAAAAATTAAGACAATGTAAGAAGTTAGTTGTGTTTGGAGTAGGCGCAAGCCATATTGTGGCAGAAGATATTTTTCAAAAATTTACAAGAGCTGGTATGAATGTTGTTCATAGTTCGGATGCACACATTATCGCTACAACGCTAGCTGGAAGTAAAAATGAAGGTACTTTAATGATAGGTATCTCAAATTCAGGCCAAAATCGAGAAACATTAAAGTTAGCGCAAGTCGCGCGCCATTATCATGTTCCGGTTATCGGTATGACCAGTCGAAAAGATTCAGAACTCGCCAATGAAGCGGATGAGTGTTTGTTCCATGACGCAAGCTCAGATCGTAGTTTACGATTAGCCGCAACAAGTTCGTTAATCGCACAGCTCATCACTGTTGATACTTTGTTTTACACATATCTTGCGAAAGACTATACAAATCATATCGCACATTTAAGTCAGACAAGAGATGCAGTTGATTTATATGTTGATGGAGATTGAGGTATGATGATAGTAATGATGGAGTTAAAGGAATGAGAGAAATGTATGCTTTAGAAACAAATAATGCAATCATTCGTTATGACATGATGGGACATGGACCGATTTTGTTATGTATTCCTGGCGCTAGCGGAATCAATGATAGTTATTTGGATTTAGCACATAAGCTAGAAGAGCATTTTACTGTTGTCTTACCTGATAGACGAGGTTATGGAGCAAGTGAATTGTTAACGGCTTTACCAAGTTCTATCGCAAACACCAAAGATACGTATTGTTTATCCATGGATGTTGAAGATATTAAAACATTAATACAAACGCTTAGTAATCATCCTGTTTATCTTTTTGCGACAGACACAGGTGCTGTGCCTGCATTAGAATTTGCGTGTATGTATCCAGAATTGGTTAAGACATTACTTGTTCATGAGCCTTTAAATACTTCTGTACTTCCAAACAGAGAAGATTATGTGCCGCAAACTGAACAAATCGCACGTACTGCAATAATTGAAGGAGTGCCGGCTGCAATGCGTCAGTATGAACGTTTGATTAATCCTTCGCACTCAGATATGCAGGTGTTAGTAGAGAATACGATTGCTCCTTGTGCGGTTTGTTCACCGAGCACTTCACAAATACGCAGTAGTGAATCAACAAACATTTGGCTTCAATATGAACTCCGGCAATATTTGAATTATCAAATTGATATAGAAACTTTGAAGGCCAAAGATGTTTCAATCAAGTTCTTGCAAGGTGAACAATCGAAAGAATCGCTAGGGTATGAAGCGGCTAAATATTTTGCGCATAGCTTAAATGCAAATCTGTTTCAAGTTACAGGTGGACATTACGGTTATGCACAACAACCTAAACAATTTGCGAAAGCTATTAAAAAGGTACTGCGTTCATAATGATAGAGTTCAAGACCTTCGTTATATGAAGGTCTTTTTATTATGACCTGTGATTTTAACTTTTAGAGTGTTATAATACATTCAAATTTATTTTTGAATGAGGTGACAAAGTGATACAGACCGCTTTGACTGCAGTTATACTTTATACAGCGACTGCTTTAGATTTATTAGTGATTTTGTTAATTTATTTCGCACGTGCACAAACCAAACGTGAGTATCGTGATATTTATATTGGACAGTTTTTAGGTTCAGGTGCCTTAATTGTCATCAGTTTGTTTTTTGCGTTTGTCTTACACTATGTACCTGAGAAATGGATGTTAGGTTTATTAGGTATCATCCCTCTATATTTAGGAATCAAAGTTGCATTATTTGATGATTGTGAAGGGGAAGCACGTGCCAAGAGAGAGTTGGATAAAAAAGGACTGTCCAAATTAGTTGGCATTGTTGCGCTTGTTACCCTAGCGAGCTGTGGAGCAGATAATATCGGTTTATTTGTACCGTACTTTGTCAGTTTGACTTTAGCGCAAGTTATTGTGACATTAATTGTATTTGTAATCATGATTTTCTTATTGGTATTCTCTGCACAAAAATTAGCAAAAGTTCCGGGTATTGGTGAAACTGTGGAGAAATATAATCGATGGATTATGGCAATTATCTATATTGGCTTAGGTTTATACATTTTGATTGAAAACAAAACCATACAAACATTGTTAAGCTTTGTTTCATAGAAAGGATGGGAGATAGGTGTCTAATGAACAATGTGACATCATGTATGTGCATGAAGATAAAGTGAAAAATGCTTCTGACTTTTTAAGTGAAACACACACTATTAAGGCAATGAATACTTTAAACGCAATAGGTGATAAAAAGAAATTAACGATTTTATTTGCGTTGCTTGAAGAAGAGAAACTGTGTGTTTGCGACATTGCGAAATTGCTTCAAATGAGTATTGCCTCTACTTCTCATCATTTACGCATACTCTATAAAAAAGAAGTTATAGATTTCCGAAAAGAAGGGAAAATGGCGTATTATTTCATCAAAGATCCTCAAGTTGATAAATTGCTGCGCTTTATGTTGACAGAAGTAGAAAACGAAAATAGTTAAATATATAAATAACTGTTGTGAATCAATTTTGCAGAATGATAGCACAACAGTTATTTAAAAATATACAACGCTATTTATTTTGTCTTTTACGATTAGTGTTATAAATGATAGAAGCAATTGCCACATAAATTAATGGACCGACAATTAAAATAATAGAAGCCATGTTTGCTTGGATATAAAATTTAAATAATAGAAAACCTAAAAAGGCAACCATTAAATACACAGGTATCATGAAGGGTTTCCAGAACATTGAGTCATTCATATTTAATGTACACACCTTTCTATTAGGGAGTATGTAGAAAAAAGAGGCGGATTTAACTCTGCCTCTTGTTTATGTTTTCAAGTTATAGCCCTAATTGCAACCAGCGTTTTCGCGCAAAGAAAAGTACGACGAAGTTGATCGCAAAGAGTAAAAGGAAATAAACAACCAGTAATGTAATATCGTAAGAAGTCAGTGCTAAGGTATCTCCGTTCAATGTAGCATCGACGTTAGGATACATGACATTGCTTGCTTCAAAAGGCGCAAGGATGCCGAAGATGGTTGGATTAAGCATTACTAAGACAATAGAAATAACCCAATAGATTAGACTGACAATAACGCTGATTAAAATTTTAGAAATTAAAATACTGATTGTTCCAATGATTAAGATATACTGCAAGATTAATAAAGAAAACATGATGATTAAAAAGAAATAATGCGAGAAATTACCAAACATCAAAGAAATGGCAGTGATGCCAATACATACAAATACAAAGCATTCTAAGAAAATGACAAACATCTTTTTGTAAAAGAAGGTGAAGTCTGTATTTCCTAATAACTTATAAAATAAGATGTTTTGATCTGCATACTCTTTATTGAAGTAATAAGCGATGATGAATGAAAAGAGTATGAATCCAGTTTCTACCGCAATCGTATATGTGTTGAAGAAATATTCACCATATGACAAGCTTTGACCATCATTCATAAAGGTGGTAAAGCCATAACCTAAAACGAATAGTAATAAAAAAAGCGAACCAAGAATCAGTGTTATTTTGTTAAACGCTGTTTTTCTTAACTCTAACCTCATTTTGTACACCTCAAGTTTTTAGAAACAAATGTATTCATCGACAACTGCTTCTTTAGAATCATATTCTTCAATCGTCAGGTCTTTAAATAAAAAGTACTTACCAGGCAGGTATGTTAAATCTTTTGCGCTATGTGTAATATTGATAATTACTTTTTCAGGATTATCCGAAATATAGTTATTAAAGAAAGTATAGAAGTCGTGAACTGTTGTTTCATCTAAGTCTTTTGTGATCTCATCTAAAATGATGATAGGTTTGTCTTCTGATAGAAAACTTAATAGCTTCAGCTTTTCTTGTTGTCCTTTGTTTAATTTTCGAATAGGGATGTGATCAGGAATAGTTTCAATCCCTAACAAGTCACCCAAGTAATCGATTTTGACGGTACAAATAAAATAACTCTTGAGTAATTGAATGAGAAAATCTTTAGTGATATCTCTTGGAATACATGATGCATTACTAATCAAAGTTGTGTTTTCTGTAATCTCTGGGCGCATATGACCGCTGTGATTAAGTACGAAATCTTTAGCTAATTGAGACTTGCCAACTTCATTTCTGCCAATAATATGATTGATTTCACCTTTGTGAAATACCAAGTCAGTCGGCTGTAATAGGATTTTGCTTTTGATACGCAATACATACTGTTTGATTTCCATTTAACTCGGCTCCCTCGCTAAAATTGTAAAGTTTTCGAGTGATACTATTTAACAAGTTTTAACAAAATTTTTAGGAATTCTTAAATATAGCGTATCATAAATATCAAATCATTATAATTTGTCTTTTGGTAATAATTTGTGAATTTTTTGTCATGCGTGAGAAAATTACAAAAAATTATTAGCTTACAAGACATACTGCTCAATTCTTTGATGATTACTTGAGTATTAAAGTATTTTGTGTATAATTACTGATATTAAGCGGCTTTAAGAGGTTCGGATGTCTTAGCTCAGACAACCGTGAGGCTACCGCGCTATAAAATGAGTAGTAAATAAAAAAAGAAATCAAGATGTCATTGCATCTTGATTTCAATAGTTAGTTATTATCAGAACGTTCTTTGATTAGGGCTTTTCTCATTTGTTGTCTAGAACCATACGTACTTTCTCGTACCAGTTCTTCGTTACGCATACCTGCACCAATGGCTCCCGCAATTGTTGAAAGAGAAGCTGCGAACCATGCGATAGACAGATAAAGAGTAAATGTGGCAGGATGTCCGAGTTCTAAGGTCTTTCCTAGGAAGGGTGCTGGTAATAAAATAGAAGCTGCAATCAAATATATCGTAAAGAGTGTTACATAATAAATAATGACTGACGTTGTCAGTGTGGTCAGAGTTGTTAAATTATACAACCGCGTAATACGTTTATTAATACTGAAGCGTTCACTTTCCCATAAGTTATGCGCTAAGATAATCCATAAAATCATACCGAAAATCGCAAAGAGGGACATGACTGTTAATCTCCATGTGGTAAAAGTATTACTTAAAGACCACATGGTGGAGAAGATTAAACCGGATGCGCCGGTTGTAAATGCGATTGCGATTACACTATTCATACTTTGCATTAATCTTAATGGGTTATTCGCAAAGGTCATTCCACTGAGTAAACGGAAGTAACCAGATGTTTTAGATGCGACAATATAACGGATATGCATCGTATGTGTATCATCAGTGTAAGTACGGATTTTTCTTAGTTTTGAGAAAGGAAATATTTCTCGATAGGTTGCTTGATGATTTTCATCTTCATTGTTTTGATTTGGGTTGTCACTGAAAAATAGATTGATTTCATGAATAATTGTCAGCACTGTTCTTTCTAGACGTTTGGTAACAGGACGCCAACCATAAGCGGGAATTGAAATAATACTAGCCCCGTTTTCTTCGTTGATATCAACAGCGATGACTGACTCATTATCATGAAGTAATGGTAAGTCAGTTAAACTGATAATATAGTTCCAGTTATAACGATCTAAGTAGTCTTCGGTTTTTTGATAGGCTTGGTCTGCATCTTCTGCAGATCCTGTTAACGCATCAACAATGACTTCAATTTTCCATTCGTATTGAGATGAAATGTAATCATTTAATAAACCGGGTAATGTGTCTACTAATTTATGCGAAAGTTTATTCGCAATACCAGGTGAAGCGATAATGCCTACGACAAGTTGCTCCATAAATTTACAGCCTCCTTTCTTTAATTGTTTTGATCGTTATCATCATTATCTTTTTGGTGTGATTCTGATGAATAGTAATTGGAAGCTTCCCATTCTTTTGCTTCTTCATAGCGTGCACGTTGACGATAAGAGTAAGTCATAGCACGAATTTTCTTTTCGTTTTCGACAGATGCGCCTAAAGCACCTGCTAAGAAACCAAGTGATGTCACAAACCATACAAGGTACAAGAACTGTCCGAGGGTACGCTGGCCTTCATTAATCGTCTGCATGTTATATAAATCATTCGGCACGAATAAAGCGACACTGATTGTAAGCAGTAAGAATAAGATGAGATAGCTGAATACAATAATAATCAATAGAGTTAAGACAGTTGTTACATTGTAAACTGTTCGATAAGTTTTAGTTGTTAACGAAGTTTCGTGTTCCCATAACGAGTGTGCATACATAATCCAAAGGGTCATTCCGCCAATGGCTAGCGTGGTCATAAAGATAAATCTTAAGTTAGTATATTCAATACTTAATTGCCATGGGGTAGAGAAAATGGTTAAGTATGTAGCTGTCGCAAAGGAAATGGAAATAATCTTTTTGAAGTTTGGAATTTCTTTAAGCGGTTGATTGGCTCTGGTCATTCCAGCTAATAATAAAATCCAACTTATAATAAGTGGGTTTAAAATAAACTTGGTTGTTGTTTTGGAGTGTGAAGTATCATCTCCGGCTTCTTGATCATCTTTCGATTCCATATCATTCTCTTGTTTATCATCGAATATATTTCTAATGGGCTTTACACGTGTAAATAATGAAAGATTTAATTTTTTCGTTTGATAATCCTCATTCGATTGATGTAAATATATAATTTCCGCAAAATAAAGCAGACATTGTTTCAATTTACGTTTCACACCAAATAAACCTAAAGCCGGAATTGAGATTAATCCAGTAGCCATAGGTTCATCTAAATTACCTACTATTACTTTACGTTGTTCGACAATGGGTAAGTCTGTCACAACAATCGCATAGTCCCATTTATGATGGGTTTTAAGAGATTGAGCTGCGTCTAAACTTTTGTTGACGTCTTCAGCAGAACCAATTAATGGGTCAGAAACACATTCGAAAGTCCATTTGATATCTTCTTTTAATTTACTATTTAGTGAAGTAGGCATTTGTTCAGCTAGTGTCTCTGATAAATCCATAGGAAACCCTGGAGCAGCAATGATTCCTACTTTAATCTCACTCATAAATTGCCTCCTTTCTCTCTACAAAGTTATGAACAAAATTAATTTTGAATTCATTTATAATTACATAATTAATAAGTTCCCGCAATGACAAGAAACAAAACTTATTAAAAAGACGAATTTGATAAGGATTACATAGTGAAAATGTAGCTTCTAATGTATAATATTTATAAAGAATAAAGTATCGGGAGGTATACATCATGAAACGACAACATTTATTGCTTGGACTGCTTTGTTCAACTCTACTTTTAGCAAGTTGTGGCCATAAAGACAACAATGAAAAACAAGCAGACCAAAAACAAGAAGAAACAACCGACACTCAATCACAAGACCAATCACCTAAAGAGAAAAAACAAACACATACGACGTACCACACTAAACAAGATATAAAAATAGAAGTGCATGAAGCGGAGAAAAAAGATAAAGCGCATGCTGACACTGATACAAATAAGAATGTACAAGCTAAACAAACACAACAAGAAGCTGATAAAGCAACAACTGAAAAAGATACACAATCCTCAGATTCATCAAAGAAAAATGAAGAACCAAATTTAGAAAGAGATGGCGGTAAAGTTAAGGGGCCTGAGGATCTTGCACCTGGTCCTGAAGCAGATATGGATAGAAAACATATCGCGATGATGTTGTTAGACCCTAAATTAAACAAAACTTACGTTAATGCTAAAGATTTAAAACAAAAAACTTATAAAACAGATGACGGTCAACAAGTGCGCATTCCGAACTATGTACTTTTCCAATCTCTAGAAGTACCTCAAGTAGAAAATGGTCCTGAAGGTATGCAGTATTATTTTGTAACACATACAAAAGATCCTGACAAGAAAACAGTAATCGGTGTATCTGATAATGAAATCGTTATTGGTAAATCAACAATCAGTTCTGAAGATGCAGTATCTCAAAAAGTAAAATTAGATTATAATCAATTCATTCAAGAAGAAGAGACACAAGTCTTTAAAGTGAAAGAACTTGAACAGTTGAAACTCGATTCAAATGAAATCAATGCGCTAACACGACATATCTATCAAGCAACACCGCACACATTACAGTTTGTCCCTGAGAATTGAGGCGTAAAAGATGAAACAACTTAGAATGATACTCACAATGATCTTGAGTCTACTTTTATTAGCCGCATGTGGAACACAATCACAAGAAGATAAACAAAATTCTAAGTCATCAGAACAGAAAACAGAGACAAAAGAAACAAACGCTAAACAAGACAAAGTAACATCAGAAACAAAAAATAATAATCAAACCAATACTTCAAAAGAAAGTACAGAGAATCAAAAAGAAGAACCGCAAACACAAAAAGGACCTTTAATAGAACAAGAGATTAAACACAATGTAGCATTGATGATATTGAATCCGAATTTTGATCAAAAATATATCACAGGACAAGAAGTGTTAGAAGGTAAATATTCAGGTAGAACAGATGATGGTAAAATACATCATTTCAAAGTAAATGAAGTCCATTTGATTCAGCCAGAAAGTGAAATGAAATTAATTCATGCGCCAACAGATATGGTTTATTATATATTTGACCCGCGTTCTGGACCATATTCTGTTTTAGTTGGTATTTCGCATGAAAAAGTTATAGTATGGGGAACACAAACATATTATGCAGATTATAATCAAGAGATTGAAAATGGGTTCATGAAAGAATATAAGGTTGCAGATTTGAAAAAATTAAATATTCCTAAGTCACAAATACAAGCGGTAGAAAGTAAAATCATGATAGGTAATAATGAACAACAACCTATTATTCGATTAGACTAATAACAAGAAGTGAGCTTTGGCTCGCTTCTTTTTAATGGAAATAATTAATAAAAGTTTAAAAGAATGATACGGTGAAGTTAAGAGAGATAAGAACTGTGACAATTAATGGTAAAGGATTTTAAAACGTCTATCAGATTTGGAGGTCTAATTATGAGCCGTTTTGGTTATGCGATAAGAATAGGGTTAATCGCATTTTTAGTCTATTGTACAATGCAATACATAATTCCAATGCCAAATGAAAAGTTATATATCCTCATTTATTCAGCCGTATTAGGCATATTAGTCATTTTATTTTCATATTTCTTAGTAGGGAAACCTCCAAAAGTAATGAAGCATTCTAAGAAGGATAAAGAATTTTAGCGCGATTTGTGATATTAAAAATTAATACAAGTTAAAGGAAGTGAGCTTTGGCTCGCTTCTTTTTTATGCTTTTTAACAAATAAACGATTTTAAATTTTTTGAAAAAATGAGACTTCGTTACTTTAATGTTACTTAAATATGAATTATAATGATTAAGTATCATTAATTTAATGTGGCAATATTTTGTTAATTAGAAAGGAGTGGGCTTTTCATGGAATGTGTGTTGCCGATTAAAGATAAATCAGATATTGAAGCTATGTATGAAACGTTACGTGAACATAACCAGCGTGATTATTTGTTGTTTCGTTTAGCAATACATACAGGTTTAAGAATTAGTATGTTAATTCATTTAAAAGGACTAGATGTTTTAACACAAGATGAGCATTGTCAGGCTGTGATTAATGTTTGGCGACAACCTGGGATATCTGAAATTAATGTGCCATTGCCTCAATCGTTATGTGAGGAATTGGATGAATTTATGAAAGATAAAGGAATTGGTCATGACGATTATCTATTTCGTTCTATGAAAACAAAGCGTCCGCTCTCTCGCCAACAAGCGTATCGTATTATTCATGATGCTGCTGTCCAAAATGGACTCTCTCAAATTGGTCTTCAATCTTTACGTAAAACTTTTGCTTATCATGCGTACCAATCGGGTACACCGCTTACAGTGATACAAAAATACCTCGGTCATCAGACTTTATCTGAGACCCTCAAATTTATAGATGTTCCGCAACAAAACCGCACGATTACGATTCAATTAGATCTTTAATTTTTATTTTTTAGATATGACTTTAACTCAACTATAGAAAGGAGTCTCACTTCTTATGAGCCTTATTTGGCTGTTTGTCTTTATTATTGTTGTGATGTTGTTCGTACTCATGACAAACCTGCCGAATCGTTCTGCACGACCAGCGTCAGCATCAGAACAAGCACAACAAGAAATTACGCATAACACGGGTCGATACAGAACAACTTTAAGCAGACAAGCTGGATGGATAGCGTTAAGTGCGCCCGTTATCAGCGCAATTTATTTTATAACCATGATTCCACGCATCGCCGCCAATCAACTGGTTATGGTTTCATTGCCGTGGATGCCGTCAATCGATGTGAATTTTGCGTTCAGATTAGATGGCTTGTCTTTAATCTTTGCCTTGTTAATCACTTTAATTGGTACAGGTGTTGTATTATATGCGAATGCATACCTATCAAAAGCACATGATGATTTGCCAAGGTTCTACGTGTATTTATTAATGTTCATGTTTGCGATGTTAGGCGTTGTGCTAGCAAATAATACCATACTGCTGTACGTATTTTGGGAGTTAACGAGTATTGCGTCTTTCTTATTAATTGCTTATTGGTATAACCGACCAACAAGTCAGGCAGGCGCAATGAAATCATTCTTAATCACTGTCTTTGGCGGCATGTTTATGATGGTTGGGTTTGTGATTTTATTTAACATTACCGGTACAAATACTATTTCTGAATTAGTGCAAATTCCCGTTCGCCAAACGATGTATGAATCTCCTTGGTTCCCACTTGCGGTTGTCTTTATTTTATTAGGTGCCTTTACGAAATCGGCACAATTTCCATTTCATATCTGGTTGCCAGATGCGATGGAAGCACCGACACCTGTCAGTGCTTATCTGCACTCTGCGACAATGGTTAAAGCCGGATTATACTTACTATTTCGTTTTACACCGATATTAGGTTATGAGCCATGGGTAGCTTATATTGTTATCACAATTGGTATTATCACTTTAATGGTCGGTTCCTTTGTGGCAGTTGGACAACGTGATTTAAAAGGATTGCTTGCTTATTCCACAATCAGTCAACTCGGCATGATTATGTCGATGGTCGGCTTTGGATTTTTAGCATATAGTCACCAAACACAAGGGTTCCAAGCCTTTTATGTTGCGAGTTTATTTGCGGGACTGTTTCATTTAATCAACCATGCGCTCTTTAAGAGTGTGCTCTTTATGGGTGTTGGTATTGTAGATCATGAAACAGGCACACGTGATTTATCGCGTTTAGGCGGTTTACGTAAACTATTGCCAGTCACAACTGTGATGATGACCATCAGCGCAATGGCGATGGCAGGTCTCCCGTTATTTAATGGTTTCTTATCAAAGGAAATGTTCTTTGCGACATTGGTCAGCGCGAAAAAACTTACGATGTATGACCAAGTCTTTGTTTCTGTGATGTTGATTGTTGGTGTGGTTGCCAGTCTCTTTACGTTCATTTACAGCTTACGTTTAGTGAAAGATACTTTCTTTGGCCCGTTACACAAAGAGGGATTACCGCAAGTACCTGAACACGAGCCGGTAGGACTGTATATTGCGCCGGCAGTGATCACACTCGGCATGCCATTATTCTTTATTATCCCGAACGTCTTAGGGCGATATTTAATCGGTCCTGCCTTACGTGATATCGGACATTCAGATAAAGTGGCACCATTTATTCCGCACATTGCCGCATGGCACGGTTTAAGCCCTGAGTTATGGATTACCTTAACGATTTATGTAGTGGGTATTTTACTCTTATGGCGTTCACGTTGGATGAATGTTTACAACAAGTTACCAGAGTTTCTATCCATTAACAGTATCTATCGCGGTATGTTAAGCGGAAGTGAGCGTTTTAGTAGAAGCGGGATGCAGTTGATGATGAATAACCGATTAAATCAATACTTACATGTGATTTATTTCTTATTCTTCGGTATGTTGGCTTATGGTTTTATTCGCGTCGGTTGGATACCTGTTGAAGGTTTCAAAGTGAAGCCGATTACGTGGTTTGAAATTTTAGTCACTGCCAATATTGCTTTCTTATCTGTTGCATTAGTGTTCTTACGTGAACGTATGGCGATGATTATTATTAACGGTGTTATCGGTTATACGATTGCGATTGTCTTTGTCTTAATGAGAGCGCCAGACTTGGCGATGACACAGTTAGTGATTGAAACGATTACGACTATCTTATTCTTATTAGTCTTTTACCATTTACCAAACGTACGACGAGATAAAGTACATGTCGGGAAAGAAGCGGTCAAGCTATCTATTGCTTTATTAATGTCGCTCTTTGTCGTGACATTTGTGATTATTGCACAACAAGAACAAGCGTTTAATAAGATTTCAAGTTTCTATGAACATAGTGATAAATTGGCAGGTTCTAAAAATATTGTCAACGCAATTCTCGGAGACTTCAGAGCACTAGATACCATGTTAGAAGGCATTGTCATTATGATAGTGGGTCTCGGTATCTATTCCTTAATTAAATTCAAAATCAGAAAGGGTGATTCAGATGCACGAAAATGACATTGTATTAGAAACGATTTCTAAAGTAGCAGTTTTCATTATTTTGACCTTCGGTTCTTATATTTTCTTAGCGGGTCATGATAATCCAGGTGGCGGCTTTATCGGCGGTTTAGTTTTCAGTTCAGCGTTTATCCTGATGTTTCTAGCCTTTGATGTGGAAAAGGTCATTCGTTCACTGCCGCTTGATTTCAGAGCAGTAACGATTACAGGTTCTTTATTATCCATTGCTACCGCAATCGTACCAATGTTTTTTGGACACCCTTTATTGTCACATGAGGATGTTTACGTCACATTGCCTTACTTAGAGAAAGTGCATCTTTCAAGTGTGACATTGTTTGAATTCGGTATTTTATTAACAGTCGTCGGTTCAGTGACGACAATTATGCTTGCGATAAGTGGTGATAAAAGTTGAACGTCATACTTATTATAATTATTGGTATTTTAACTTTTGCAGGCACGTATATGATTTTATCGAAAAACTTAATTCGGATTGTTTTAGGTACTGCCATTTATACACACGTCGCAAACTTAGTCATTTTAGCGATGAGCGGCTTTGATAGTACAAAAGTACCGATTATTAACGATGAAGGCAGTAATTATGTAGATCCCTTACCACAAGCGTTGATTTTAACCGCAATTGTCATCGGATTTGCGGTTTCCGCATTCTTACTTGTCTTAGTCTATCGTACTTATAAAGTGACACGGGTAAACCGAATTGAAGCGTTACGCGGTGAGGATGATGATGTCGATGAATAATATGATGTTAATCCCACTGTTGTTGCCTTTAGTCACAGGATTAATTTTATTCTTCTTTAAAGAACGTTTAATGGTTACGAGACGTATCGCGATTACGATTCAAATCATCAACACAGCAGTTTCAGCTTATTTATTAGCGTATGTCTATCAACATCAACCGCTAGTAATCAATTTTGGTGATTGGCAGCCGCCATTCGGCATTCAATTTGTCGGCGATACTTTAAGTATTTTCTTTGTCACAATTGCCAACTTAGTGGTTACTTGTGTTATTTATTTCGGTTTTGGTAAGCGTGAACATCTTGCGAACCGTTATTTCTTACCATCCTTTATTTTATTTATGCTGACAGGTGTCAACGGCAGTTTCTTAACTGCTGATATTTTCAACTTGTACGTGATGTTTGAAATTATGTTGATTGCGTCGTTCGTCTTATTAACACTTGGTCAAACACTAGAACAATTACGTGCGAGTGTCATTTATGTCGTAATGAACGTTGTCAGTTCTTGGTTCTTCCTTATCGGTGTCGCTTATTTATATGGCACACTCGGCACATTGAACTTCGGTCATTTAGCGATGCGGATAAGTGGAAGTGACCAACCGCCGATAATGACAATGATTGCGATTATTATGATCTTCGTGTTCGGCGGTAAAGCAGCTTTAGTCATGTTTATGTGGCTGCCTAAAGCCTATGCCGCATTGAATACTGAATTAGCTGCGTTATTTGCGGGATTGATGACAAAGGTCGGTGTGTATGCGTTAATTCGTGTCATGGTGTTGTTATTTGATCAACAGCCTGATATTACACATCAACTCATGTATTATATGGCAATCATTACGATGATTATTGGTGCTATCGGTGTACTGGGTTATGAAGATGTGAAAAAAATAGCTGCTTATCAAGTTATCTTGTCTATCGGCTTCTCAGTCATGGGTATCAGTACCTTGAATCAAGCAGGTGTGACAGGTGCGATTTTCTATGCCGGTCATGACATGATTATTAAGACCTTATTATTCTTAGTCATGGGTGTCTTTGTTGTCTTAACAGGTTACCGAAGTTATAAACAAATGGGCGGTTTGATTCATACGCATCCGTCATTAGGTATTATTTTATTTATTGTCACATTATCTATTGGCGGCGTACCGCCATTCAGTGGATTTCCTGGGAAATTACTGATTATACAAGGTGCACTCGCTGAAGGGTATGTGGTCGGTGTCGCACTGATGATTATCACCAGCTTGATTGCGATGTATAGTTTATTGAAAGTCTTTTTCTATATGTATTTCGGTAGAGAAGAGATGCCTGTAGTCCAACGACAACCAATCTTGCCGCATAAGTTGATTGCGATGATTTTGTTAACAGTTGCGACTATCCTGATGGGGCTTTGTGCCGAATGGATTTTAGATGTCGCACATCATGCGGCTGAATTTAATATAAACCCTAGTGACTATATCAAATCAGTTATCCCAAATGTGGAGGTGGAATAATGTTAGCCCAACTAACCCTGAATATTTTAATTGCTGTATTATGGACGCTCTTTCAAGACGAAGATAAATTCCACTTGTCTACATTTATTGCGGGATATCTGATTGGTATTGCGATTGTATATTTAATCCATCGATTCTTCTTTAAACGTGTCTTCTACTTAAAGAAAGTCTGGATTATTTCTAAATTCATTTTGATTTATAATATGCAGCTGTTGATATCGAGTTTATCAACCATCAACTATATCTTATTTAAATCACATGACATGAACCCAGGTTTATTAATTTATGAAACGTCATTGAAAAGAGACTGGGCGATTACTTTACTGACCTTGTTAATTATGTTGACACCAGGCTCGCTCGTACTCAGGGTATCACCTGATGGCAGTCGTTTCTTTATTCATGCGATCGATGTTTCTGAAAAAGACAAAGCAGTTTTAACCAAGCAGATTAAGAAATATGAACGTTTGATATGGGAGGTGCTCAAATGATTGAAATGGTCATAGATTGGATGATACGGAGTGCTTTAGTCATTTACGGTATTGCGGTGATTATCGCTTTGATACGTGTGATTAAAGGACCGACAACACCTAATAGGGTGGTCGCATTTGATAGTATTGGTGCGATGATTATCTCTATTGTAGGCTTACTCAGTATCGTCTTAAACACCTTAACTTTCTTAGATGCGAGCTTAATTATCGCTATCCTCGCATTCTTGAGTACCATTGGTATCTCACGCTTCGTAGAAGGAGGACGAATCTTTGATAATAAACGAAATCGTTAGTTTATTCGCAGCTGTCCTTATCTTGTTGGGATCTATTGTCGCTCTCATTAGTGCCATCGGTATTTTAAAGTTTGATGATATCTTCTTGCGTGCACACGCCGCAACGAAAAGTTCAACCTTATCTGTGTTGTTTTCATTAATTGGTGTATTTATTTATTTCTGGTTTACACGTGATTACTTCAGTGTCAGAACGCTATTAACGATCTTATTCTTATACATGACGTCACCAGTCGCTGGACAAATGATTGTACGTACGGCTTATAACGTTGGTTCGTATATGTATATGAAAGACAACACCCAAAAAGGGGCTTCTTTGAATATTGCTTATAATAAAAGAGAAGCTAAGAAAAACAGAAAGTTACGAGCTGAACGCAGACGAAAAGCAACAGAAGCGTTCACAAAAGGTGAGCATCAGCCGACAATTCGTTATAAAAAGAAAGATGACTAATCTAATACGCACGCTATAGTGAATTTCTAAACTATGGCGTGCGTATTTTTAGTTTAGCCAACCTCAATACTGTTTTGTCGTAGAGTTCCAAAATAGAAAGTGTCTAGATGTTTATAATCCAATAATTGTTCCAGAATCATGGTATATAGACACCGCTTTGTACAATGTTATTTAAAATTTTAAAAGTATTGAACAATCATATATGCAAACGTACGCAAATGGAGTATAATCAGTTTGACAGATTATTCAGATTAATTTGTAACCTATTGACTTTGTGAATGTATTCACATAATATATTAGATAGGATATGAATTACTCTACTATACAACTTTTAGAATTGAGGGAGTAATTATGACAAAAATTAAATTTTTTGGTACACGTGATTATGAAAAAGATGTAGCTTTGAACTGGGCTAAAGAGAATGATGTTGAAGTTTCATTCTCAAATGACTTTTTAAGCTATGATACTTTGGATCAGCTTGAAGGGTTTGACGGCGTTACAACAATGCAATTCGGCAAACTTGAAAAAGAAGCTTACCCTAAATTAGAAGCAATGGGCATCAAACAAGTTGCACAACGTACTGCAGGTTTTGATATGTATGATTTAGAATTAGCGAAAAAACACGGTATTATTATCTCAAACGTGCCTAGCTATTCTCCTGAAACAATTGCGGAATACTCAGTAGCTGCTGCATTAAATCTTGTACGTAGATTCCCACGTATTGAAAAACGTGTTCAAGACTATGACTTTACTTGGGATGCGACAATTATGGCAAGACCAGTAAAAGACATGACAGTCGCAATTATCGGTACAGGACGTATCGGCGCATTAACTGGTAACCTTTTCGCAGGCTTCGGTGCTAAAATTGTAGGTTATGATTTATATCCAAATGATTCATTAGATTTCTTAGAATATAAAGATACGATTGAAGAAGCAGTTAAAGATGCGGACATCGTTTCTTTACACATGCCAGGTTCTGCAGACAACCACCACATTTTCAATAAAGAAATGTTTGCGAAATTCAAAGATGGCGCAATCTTAGTTAATGCAGCACGTGGTGCAGTTGTAGATACAGAAGCATTAATCGATGCGGTCAATGAAGGCAAATTAACAGGCGCAGCTGTCGACACTTACGAGTTCGAAATGCCTTACTTCACATTTGACTTTACTGGTAAAGAACTTGAAGATGAAACATTCAAAAAATTAATCGAAAATGACAGAATTCAATTAACACCACATATCGCATTCTTCTCTGATGAAGCGGTACGTAACTTAGTTGAAGGCGGATTAAATGCTGCACTTAATGTCATCAAAACAGGCGATACACCAACACGCTTGAACTAATTATTGTGAGTCGAAGTTATTTTATATAAAGGAAGTCGGATCAGCTCAACTGATTCGGCTTTTTAATTTGTATCATATACACAAAAACAGGTGAAGACTTCAAATCTCCACCTGTTTGATGTGTTGTGTATTAATGTTTAATGCGATTTAAGCCACGGTTTTTAAAGCCGCCGACTTTATATGCGATAAATAATAAGATTAACCAGAATGGTGAGAAGTATAAGGCTACTCTTGTATCTTCAGCTAAGAATAAAATCGCGATAACAATAACGAAGAAGACAAGGGTACTATATGAACCAACTACACCAAAGAAGTTTTTAAATTTTGAAGCAGCATGTAATTCAGGATGTGCTTTACGATATTTGATATAACAAACTAAAATAATTGTCCAAATAAAGATAAAGAAAATTGTTGCGACTGTAGTTACGACTGTGAATACAGTATCTGGAATAACATAGTTCAATAATGCTGCTAAGAATAAGACAACCCCTGAGAAAATCAATGCATTGTATGGGACCCCGTGACGATTGGCTTTACCTAAAGCTTTAGGTGCGCTGTCTGAAACAGCTAAACCATAAACCATACGACTGTTACTGAATAATCCGCTGTTTGCGGCACTAGATGCTGAAGTTAATACCACAAAGTTAACGATACCCGCAGCAGCTGGAATACCGGCTAAAACGAATAAGTTAACGAATGGACTTTCTTTAGGATCTAATTTATCCCATGGTGTGATACTCATAATAACCATTAAGCTTAAAACATAAAAGATGATGATACGAATACCGACGCTGTTGATGGCTTTCGGTAAGTTCTT
Organism: Staphylococcus sp. HMSC061G12; assembly: GCF_001838465.1. Classification (NCBI taxonomy): domain Bacteria; kingdom Bacillati; phylum Bacillota; class Bacilli; order Caryophanales; family Staphylococcaceae; genus Staphylococcus; species Staphylococcus sp. HMSC061G12. The sequence continues at coordinate 62,508 of NZ_KV837152.1, read as the reverse complement.
TTCTGGATCTTTTGTTTCACGTGCAGTAACACCGACTAATTCAATCCCTACGAAACTAAATACTGCCATTTGGAAAGCGAGTAAAAAGCCCATAACCCCATTAGGGAAGAATCCGCCGTGAGAGTAAAGGTTGCTGAAACCACTTTGAATATGGTTAGGTGATGAGAATCCAGTAAAGATTAAATAAAGGCCAATGACAATTAAGAATAAAATCGCAATAACTTTAATAATCGCAAACCAGAATTCGATTTCCCCATAAGCTTTAACGGTCATTAAGTTTAGTGCAAGTAGTAAGATAACTGTGATAATCGCTGTTAAGTATGGTGGGAAAGACGGCCACCAGAAATTAATATATTTGGTTACAGCTGTGATGTCCGCAATACCTGTAGCTACCCAACAAAACCAGTACGTCCAACCTGTAAAGAAACCAGCCATATGGCCTAAATAATCTTCCGCAATATCAATAAATGAATTGTATTGACTGTTTGATAAAAGAAGTTCACCTAATGCACGCATCATAATGAACAAGAAGAACCCGATAATGATGTAGGCCAAAAGAATGGATGGCCCAGCTAACGCAATACTTTTCCCTGCCCCCAAGAAAAGCCCCGTACCGATAGCGCCCCCGATGGCGATCAGCTGAATGTGACGATTGGTCATACTGCGTTTTAAATCATTGTTTTCCATGATGTTACACCTCTTTGTAGTTTTTATATAGAGAATGGATGGCGTGCAGAGTGAAACTGCGAACTGCATATCATCTATTTTCTTTTTATGTTGTACGGAATAGAATATGTGTATGGAAGTATTATACACTAATTTTAATGAGTTGCGTGACTAATTTTTAATTTTTCTAAATCAAATTTCAATGAAAGCGTTTTATATATGATTTTAGAAGATAACATCATACATTATGAGATTTAGGGTAAAAAATGACTGAGCGAGTGAATTATTAAAAAGATAAAATAAGGCGCAGAATCAAAGGAGAAGGTAACAGTGAAAAAATTAATAACGGGATTGCTTTTTGCGTCTATGACATTGATATTATCAGGATGTGCTTCTTCAGAAGTGAAAGAAGTCAAACAAGAGGCCAAACAAGAACCGACGCAAAAAGCACCGCCACAACAAGAACACAAGAAAGATACTGGATCTGCGACATCAGAAGGACAACAAGTGGATTTAAATCCGTCTATCTTTGACAAAAAGAAAAAGAATCAAAAATTGACTAAAGCAGAATTAAAACAAGATATCCAAACGTATTTGAATGCTGATCATGATATCACACGTATTTATGAACACTATCAACAAAAGCTTCATTCAAAAGAAGGGCTTTCTAAACGCGATGCAAAACATATTGAAAAAGCCAGTGAGCTAGCAAGTACGAATGATAACAACTTTGCGCAGTATATTAATGAAAATCGTTTACCGAAAGGTTATGACGGACACGCGCATAAAATTAATCGCTACATTACAAACTCTAACCAATACCTCAGAGATATCGATGAAAAAATAGATACCGCAATTGCTTCTTCAAAAAATGGACGTGTTTCTGTAAAAGAAGTCGGTGCGATTGAAAAAGGAAACGATAAACCTAACAAACGTGAACAAAAGAAAATTGAAAAAATATTGGAAGAAGAAAATATAGATACACGAGCATTCAAATAATCATGAGGGCATTCTTTTTGGAATGTCCTTATTTATTTATGAACCTTTTCTTGAGTGAAACAAGTGTATAATGGAGTCAAGTTCTTAAAGTATAGATGAATAATAGAAATAAGAAGGTGATCTATATGACATCAGTTCTAGAAATTAATAATCTCACAAAACGCTTTGGTAAATTCGAAGCACTCTCTAAATTAAATATGAGGGTTGAAGAAGGAGAAATCTTCGGCTTTATTGGTCCGAACGGTTCAGGTAAATCAACGACAATTAAGACGATGTTAGGCCAATTAAAACCAAGTTCCGGGAGTGTTACGTTATTTGGTAAGGATGCGTTTAAAGAAGCAGTAGCCATACATGAACGCATTGCGTATGTCCCAGGTGATGTGAATTTGTGGCCGAATTTAACTGGAGAAGAAGTTATTGAGTTCTTATTAAGCTTACAAAAGTCAGTGAACCATGAACGTAAACAAATGTTAATTCGAGATTTTGAGTTGGATATTCACAAGAAATGCAGTGCGTATTCTAAAGGGAATCGACAAAAAGTTGCTTTGATTGCCGCACTAAGTATGGAAGTAGATTTGTATATTTTTGATGAACCAACGTCTGGTTTAGACCCTTTAATGGAACGTGTCTTCCAACATCATGTAAAAGCGTGCCGTAAGTGTGGAAAAACAGTGCTATTATCAAGCCATATTCTTTCTGAAGTAGAACAACTATGTGACCGTGTAGGAATTATACGTAAAGGTGAATTAATAGAAACAGGCACATTAGATGAAATGCGTCATTTAACACGTATGCGCTTTACCGTCATGACACAAGAGATACTAACACATTTAGACGCGCAACCAGGTGTACATGATGTAACCAAACAAGATGAAACGTATCAATTTCAAGCGGATACTGATCAAACCAGTACAGTGATTCAATATTTAAGTCGCTTCAACATTAAAAAGTTAGAAAGCCAACCGATGACTTTAGAAGATTTATTCTTACGACACTATGGCGAGCAGCTAAAAGAAGGTGAGTAAGATGGCACAAAAGCGACTGACACTTTCTAAGATAATGTTGTTTTATTTGAAGCGGAATAAATGGTCTATCATCTTTTGGTTAGTAGGGTTAATCGCATTAACCTTAATGATTCCGCAATCATTTGCGAATTTGTATCCTGATAAACAAGCATTAGTACCACTGTTTGAAATGTTTAAGAATCCTGCGATGCAAGCGATGCTTGGTAAATTCTCTTTAGACCAAATGACTATAGCGACGATGTTCAGCTATGAGATGTTGATGTTTACTGTGATTCTCGTCAGTATTATGAATATCTTATTTGTTTCGAAAGATTCAAGAGGGGATGAAGAAGCGGGACGTTTAGCGATGTTATCTGCTTTACCGATAGGACGTATGACATTGATTTTGAGTACGATAATTCAACAAGGAATCGTTAATGTCATTTTAGGTATATCAATCAGTATAGGCTTGATGTTTACAGGTATTGATCATTTTACTGTTGAAGGCGCATGGCTATACGGCATGCTTATTGCGATATCAGGTTTTATGATAAGTATGTTGACATTACTTGTCGCGCAATTAACCACGACACAAAGTCAGACAACAGGCATCAGTATTAGTTTGTTATTGATAATGTATTTAATCCGTGCCATAGGCGATGTGTCAGCTTCTTGGCTTTCTTACATTGTTCCGCTTGGCTGGATCACACGTACCGATATTTATAGTCATAACCATTGGTGGCCGGTTGCTGCGTTATTTGGAATGTCTCTCATATTATTAATTATTGCGGTGATATTGAATAGACACCGTGATATGGAGTCTGGGTTATTGCCAACGTTTAAAGGGCATTCGTGTGCATCATATTTATTAAAATCACCTTTAGGACTACAACTTCATTTACAGCGTACGGGAATAATCGTTTGGGCTATAGGTATGTTGATGTTAGGTTTGTCGTATGGTTCGGTATTTGGAGAATTAGAAAATTTCTTTAAAGAAAATCCGCTGTTACAAAGAATGTTGACTGGCAAAGGAAATAACTATGCTGAACAATTTGTGCCGATATTGATGGCAATTATGGGTATGATTTCAACGATACCTGTTTTAATGGCAATCTTTAAAATCCAAAAGGAAATCAGATTAAGCCATACAGAAAGTATACTGGCTTTGCCCATACATCGCATACGTTATTTAATGAGCTTTATTTGGATTGGATTGATCAACAGTGTCTTGATGATTAGTTTAGCTACGTTAGGAATGTATATGGGTGCTGTCTCAAGTATGGATAAACCTATTGCTTTTAATAAAATCTTCACTGCAGGGTTAGTTTTTATTCCAGCAATATTAGTCTTTGCGGGATTGGCTGTTTGTATTATCGGTTGGTTTAAGAAAGGGAGTTTAATTGTCTATCTCTATTTAGCTTACTCTTTCTTAGTCGTATATCTAGGACAATTATTAAATATAAAGCAATGGTTGAAAAAAGTGACGCCGTTTGGGCATGTACCACGTCTGCCGATTGCAGATATGGATTGGTCTGCGACTATAATTATGCTTGTGATAGCAACGATACTATTTATTTTGGGCATTGTTGGTTTTAAATATAAAGATATTTCTTAGACATGAATATAGAAAACAATTCAAAAAAATTAAATTCTAATCGCTGATATATCTTTTTCTATGGAAATATGGTAGATTTAGAGGGTCATTACAGAGCATGGAGGAGAACATGGAACAAACATTACCTAATTGCCCGAGCTGTGGTTCGGAATATACGTATTTAGATGGTGCGTTATTTGTCTGTCCGATGTGCGGACATGAATGGACGCAAGATTCAGTAGAAGAAGCTGAGGAAGCGTTAAAAGTACGAGATGCCAATGGTCAAGAATTACAAGACGGTGACACTGTGACAGTGATTAAGGACTTGAAAATCAAAGGTGCTTCATCTGTGATTAAGCAAGGTACGAAAGTTAAAGGTATCCGTCTAGTAGATCCTGAAGACGGTCATGACATCGATTGTAAAATTCCAGGTGTCGGTCAAATCGGTTTAAAATCGATTTATGTTAAGAAAATCAAATAGTATTGCGTTGATGTAAACAGATATCAGCGTAGGAAAGCCCTCCTATTCAAACCGAGTAGGAGGGCTATTTGTTAATGTTTGTATTTAAGTTTTCGTTTTAAAACGGTACTGATGATATCGCTGATTAAACAAGTAGCAAATAACAGTGATACAAAAATAATGTTAGTAGTGCTTTCAATTTTAAATCCTGCTGAAAAACCATTTGTTTGCATATTAAAGTAGAAGTTAATGGACAATAAAACTAATAAAGCAATAAAGCTGACAATCGTGATAATATCGGCAACACGCTTAGCAAAAGAAAGATTCATAGTAGACACACCTTCTTTGTATGTGATTTATATTGCTTTTCTTAATTGTAATATAACATATTTTTTAATTGAATGATTGTAGAATCTAACCTCTTATCACATGAATAATCATTAGTCAGACTATATAATAGAGGTGTATCTAAAATATGAATTGATGATTGAACACAAAAAGGGGTTGTGCACATATGAAAAAATTAATTCAAGATAAAACTACAATACTTTCAGATATGTTAGAGGGTTTAGCACTTTCAAATCCCGAGCAAACTGTCATTTCTGAGACGGTTGTTGTTAGAAAAGAGAAAAAGCAACAAGGTGTTGCGTTAGTTTCTGGCGGAGGAAGCGGACATGAACCTGCACATGCAGGCTATGTTGCACAGGGAATGTTAGATGCGGCAGTATGCGGTGAAATCTTTACATCGCCGACACCGGATAAAATTTTAGAAGCGATTAAAGCTGTTGATAATGGTGACGGTGTCTTATTGATTATCAAAAATTATGCCGGAGATGTTATGAACTTTGAAATGGCGCAAGAAATGGCTGAAATGGAAGGTATCAAAGTCGGTAAAGTGATTGTCAGAGATGATATTGCGGTAGAAGATAAAGAGATGCGCCGTGGTGTAGCAGGCACAGTTTTTGTGCATAAGTTTGCAGGTTACCTTGCTGAACAAGGTGAATCGCTAGAAACGATTGTAGAACAAACTGAAGCATTATTAGCTGATATGCGTACTATTGGTATGGCGCTTACACCGCCATTTGTACCATCCACTGGTAAGTATGGCTTTGATTTAGAACCTGGGGATATGGAAATCGGTATCGGTATTCATGGGGAACGTGGATTGAAGAGAGAAGCGGTTAAACCTATCCAAGATATTGCGACTGAATTAGTTCAAGCTTTGAACGAAGAAGTCCAAGCGAAAGAAGTCATAGTGATGGTAAACGGCATGGGCGGCACACCGCTTTCAGAATTAAATATCGCAGTGAAGTATATCAAAGCAGCACTTGAAGCAGAAAATGTTTCAGCCAAAGACTGGTTTGTCGGTGATTATATGACATCGTTAGATATGCAAGGTTTCTCATTAACATTATTAGAAAGTACTGAAGACCGTTTGAACGCATTAAATGCACCGACAACAAGCCGTTATTTCGGATAACGCACAAGGAGGAAATGAACTATGAATGCAGAAACATTAAAACAACGTTTAATTCATTTACAAGAAATTTTTCAAGAACGTGAAGATACATTAACAGAACTTGATCGTGCCATTGGTGATGGTGACCATGGTGTCAACATGGTAAGAGGCTTTAATGCCTTACCACAAGCATTAGAAAATGCGGACACAGTCCAAGATGTTTTGAAAACAACGGGAATGACTTTAATGTCTAAAGTTGGTGGTGCTTCAGGTCCATTATACGGTTTCAGTTTTGTCAAAATGGCACAAGTTGCGGAAGATGAGATTACAGAAGACAACTTACCTAAGTTGTTAGAGGCATTTTCACAAGCGGTACATCAACGCGGTAAAGTTGAACTAGATGAAAAAACAATGTACGACGTGATTGAAAGAGCGAGAGAAGCGGTAGAAAATGGAGAGACTGTTGATATCGCATACCTTCAAACACTCGCAGATAATACAGAAGATTTAGTTGCGACAAAAGGACGTGCAGCTTACTTCAAAGAAGAGTCAAGAGGTCACACAGATCCAGGTGCACAAAGTAGTGTTTATATCTTAAACGCATTGATAGGAGATGAGTAAATCAATGACAGCGATTATTGTAGTCAGTCATAGTGAAGAAATCGCAAACGGCATCAAAAAACTTATTAGCCAAATGGCTGAAGGCGTGCAAGTGATTCCAGTCGGCGGCAGTGATGGTACTATTGGAACATCCTTTGAACCTATACAACAAGCAATTGAAGGTTTAAAAGACGATGCGATTTGTTTCTATGATTTAGGTTCAGCAGAAATGAACTTAGATATGGCTATTGAAATGTACGATGGACAATATAGAGTAGAGAAAGTAGAAGCACCTATTGTAGAAGGCAGCTTTCTAGCAAGTGTCAACATCTCTACTAGTATGAGTTATGAACAAGTTGTAGAATCAGTTGAAAGTGAATATAGATAAAAATAACGGCGCATTTGTGTAAGCAAGTGCGTCGTTATTTGTTTATTGCACAAATATAGATTGGCAATAAATACACTCATAATATGTGTTGTGAAGTATTAAAATTTAAAATAAAGATTGAGCAACATTTACTTTTGTTTAAAAACGTTATGTAGTATATTGATTATAAGGCAAATGCAAACCACAAAGAAATACAACATAGAATCGAAAGCGTTGGTGAACAAATGTTTAGCTTTATACTGCCTGCTTATAATGCAGAAGAGACAATCAGTAAGACGATTGAGAGTATCTTAAACAATAGGACATCTCAAGAGATAGAAATCATTGTGATAAATGATGGAAGTACAGACAACACTAAAAGAATTTTAGAAAGATATGATGATCAAAGAATAAAAGTTATAAACCAAGAAAATAAAGGTGTCAGTGCGGCACGTAATGCCGGCTTAAATGCATTGGATAAAGCTTCTTTATTTACTGCATTTATAGATGACTCTGATACTATTAGCGAAAATTATATTGAAGCACACCTGGAAATTTTTGAGCAATATCCAGAATTAAAGTTATCAGTAGCTCCGATTATACTAAATAAAAATAATCAATTATCCCCACAATCTTTGAATTTCAAATTTAAAAATACATCAGGTTATGTAGATATCAGACAACATTCAACATCTATTCAGTACCATATGGGAGGTACTGTGTTTCGAAGTGAAGTGTTTAACTCACAACACCATAAGTTTCAAGAAAACCTGACTTTTTGGGAGGACGCTTTATTAATCAATACGATATTACTAGAAAATCTGAGGTATGGACTGGTTAATGGTGCTTATTATTATTATGATCGCAATAATACAAATTCATTAAGCCATGCTGCATGGGGCGAAGAAAGCAGATATACAGCACATTTGAAAAATGCATATTTTCCATTAATTGACCTATCAAAGAAATTATACGGTGAGGTTCTTCCTTATATTCAATACTTAATCGCAAGACACTATTTAGGATATCTTGCAGAGTATAATCAAAAGTACATAATCGAGCATAAGTCATTTATTACAGAGACATTTATGCATCTTTCAAAACAACTGTTTATAAATATAAGTACTAAAACAATAGACCAATTAGAATGCCCGCTTTACTGTAAAATTTACATGTACCAATTGAAAGATATGAAAATGGATTTATCTTTACTTCACAAACAAATTAAAGTACTGCTTCAGGGTTACAATTTTAAAAACGGAACATTACAATTCACTTTTTCTAATGAAGCTGTTGGGATACCTGGAGAAAGTAAGATTTTTATTACTAACACAGAAGCGACAATCTTTAGTTACTATGAGAGATGCATATTAGGTAAAGAAATTGATAGGGATGTAACAGTTAACAAATATAAAATTCGAGTTAGCTTATGGAGAGTGTTCCTTGGATTTATAGTACAAATAAAAGGTGAAGAAAATAACTATTCGATAATAAGTCCTTCAATATTTAAAAGACTATCTACGAAATTGCATAGGAGGAAATAAACGATGATTTCAGTGATTTTACCAGTTTATAACGTCGAAGATTACATAGAAGAGTGTTTAGATTCATTATTAAATCAAACTATCGGCGAAGAAAATTTAGAAGTGATTTTAGTAGATGATGCGTCAACTGATAATTCAGTTGATAAAATAAAAAGCTATAAAAATAAATTCACTAACTTAGTGTTATATCAATATCAAAAGAATAATGGTTCGCCAGGCAAACCAAGAAACAAGGGCGTTTCCTTAGCAACTGGAGAATTCATACATTTTATGGATCCTGATGATGTGCTATATGAAAATACTTATGAAATATTATTAAAAAATATTAAAGAAAAAGATGATTTTGTGATGGGGAAAATGGTGGCTTTCAATGAGGACGGAAGCACTTTCCAACATGTTACTTTTAGAAACTATAAGATGCAAAAAATATATGTAAGCACTAATTTAAAATCAACTCCATTTTTTGCACAAGTTAAAGTGGGAGTAGTTTTAAAGTTAATTAGAAAGCAATTTTATTTAGAAAAGAATGTTCATTTTGTAGAGGGTATGAAGAACGGCGAGGATAAATTAGTAGATGCAATGCTTTATACAATGGCAAGACATTTTACATATATTCCAGAACCGGTTTATCTATATAGAAATCGAATTGAAGATGAAAATGAATCTTTAACACACGGTGAAATCAGTAGAAGTATTAATAATGACATAGAAGCCTTTAGTATTTGCAGACCATATTTTTCTTCTGAAGAATTAGAGTTCTTCAAAATAAATGTATTCAGATCTTTGTTCTGGAAAATTATTTCAGAGGACTTTTTAAATAGCGCAGAGTCATACAAAGTTAAGGTATTGAAGGAAATTCATAATAAAATTCTTCCAATAAATGAACAGATTTTAAAGTTATATATGGATAATGAAGCTACAATTATAAAATTGATTTCAAAGAGTGAATATGAGCTAGCTATTAAATATATTGAATTATTTCATAATAGAAGAAAAAGTTATTATAGAGGTTCAGAATTATTAAGAAAAACAAGAGAGGCAAAAAAATTTATTAGCAGCAAAAGTTATAAGCTATATAGCTTGTTGAGTAAATATAATATTTTGAGATAGTAGGGGTAAAAATGAAGATATTACAAATTGATTTAAACATTAAAAAGACTGATGAAAATGCGAATGACTTTCAAAATATTATCAAAAATGAAGGAGATACACCTCAAATTGATCCATTTAAAGAAATAAATCGCAAAATAAACACTCGGGATTATGACTATGTTTATTTTAGAAATCCAGCTTATCTTGTAGAAAAAGATACTATCTTAAAAACTGCTGAAAAATTACGAGAAAATAAAATTCAAGATGCGGAATTCACCTTTAGAGAAGTGGACCAAGTTGACCTTTCTGTATTAACAACATTTAACTACAAAGGTTTACTTTCTAGTAGTTTGATTGAGGTTAAAGATAGACAAGATATTATTTTCGGAGATACCTTTTATAAAACGAAATTTGAAAAGAAACCTAAAATATACATTCAAGCACATTATGCAGAGCAACCCTTGTTAAGTGAAAGCAGCAAGTTGCATGTTGATCTTGAGAAACTGGAGCCTTATGAAGTTATACATGCAATTAACGTTTTGATTGAAACAAACTATATTTATGAATTGAAAAGCAATGGAAAAATCAATATGAGTGATAATGAGATATTAAAAAATATTCACAGTCTTATTAGTAGCGATGAGTTTGTAAAAGACATAGGTAAGGATATACAATATCAAGTTTTGGTGAAAATAGAACAGCTTTTAAACATGGTTGATTTAGAGGAGAATATTGAGAACAAATTATTCTTCGAATTAGTGAAAAAAGGATATTTCGATGAAGCTTTAAAAGAAGTTGCTATTTTTAAGAGTTACAGTTATTGGAATAATATCGAAAAGGATATTGAAAATAAATATAGTGTTGAGTTTGTTGATATTAGAAACTCAATTGCATGGAAGAAAACCCAAAAATTCCGCGATTTCAGAATTAGTTTAAAAAAGAAAAAATACCAAATTGAAAGACACATTTTGGAAATGATAGCTAAAGTAAACTTTAGAAAAGATAAAGAAATTTGGCTTATTTCAGAAAGAACTAATACCGCCTCAGATAATTCCTACTTCCTTTATAAATATCTAAAAGAAAAGCAAAAAGAAGTGGATGTTTATTATTTAATTGATAAAAAAGCACATAAGGCAATTGATAAATTAGAACCCTTAGGCAGAAAAAGTATTATTTATCTTTCTACATTAAAGCATAAACTGATGATGATAAAAGCGGATAAATTGATAACTTCTTTTACTATTGAAGAAACGATGATGCCCTATAATACTAAAAATTATTTAGAGATTTATAGTGATATCTTGGAAAGGAAAGATGTAGTTTCAATTCAGCATGGGATGATAATCAACAATGTCTCGCCATATTTATCCAAGAATAGTTATTGGGTAGATTATATTACTGTTAATAATAAGTATGAAAAAGATATTATAATGAACACTTTAGGATTTAAAGATGATGAAGTGTTCATTACAGGTATGGCAAGACAAGATAATTTGTTGAAGAATAGCAGCATGGGGAACAAAGTAATTTTTATGCCAACTTGGCAAAGAGAACTTCAACATTTAAGTCCTTCGCAGTTTGTACATTCTGAATACTATTTAAAAATAAAGGAATTAGTAAATGATAAAAGAATGTTTAACTATTTAAAAAATAATAGATTGGTTTTAAAGGTGTTGCTTCATCCTCAGTTTAATAAATATATAAATTTGCTAAATAGCAATAACCCTTTGATTGAGTTTTTATCGCTAGAATCAATAGATTTACCAACGTTGATAGCAGAAGCTAAGTTCTTAATTACTGATTTTTCATCAGTAAGTGTAGACTTTTTATTCCAACAAAAAAACATCTTATTTTATCAATATAATAAATACGCATTGCATCACGTACCAACTGAAGATATTAGATACATTGATATCGGAAAAGTTGTAACTAATTTAAACGATTTGTTTGAAGCTCTTGATAGTTTTAGTGCTAATGACTTTAAATTGTTACCTGTGTATCAAAGTTCATATGAAAAATTATTTGAAATAAAAAGTGATATTCGCTCCCATATTTTCCAAACGATTAAATCATTAGAAAAGAAGGCACATCATCATGTTAAAGAGGATTAAATATAAGTTAAATATTTTAAAAGTTAGAAGTAATGAAAAAGTCCGCTATAGTTATGTAGATATGATCGGTAGATTTTCTAATCGTATTAATTTAAGTATTAATCAAGTTGGAAGGTTTTCTGAAATTGACTTGACGCCATTAAAAACTCAGCAAATTAAACCAATCAAATTGAAACTTAGTGCTAGATTGAAAAAACCAGCATCTATCTTGATTAGAAACTTGAACAATTTGTATGATATTAAAGTTTATACGGAAGATAAACAAGTGTATTTAGAAACTGTAGCGAAACCAGATGATAGTTTAAGAACTATACAAGACAAGGGTTTTTCAATAGGTTCTGATTATAAAGTTGATGCAAAGTTATGTTTAATGTTAGAAAAAGGATCTCAGTTTTATACTGATTATGTAGATTTATCTCCTATAAATGGTGTTTTTGAAATTGATGATGTTTTAAAAATAATTCGAAAACATAACTCGGTAAACTCAGTATGGAAAGTTTTCATTACACTTAAAGATAACTGTGATAATACGATAGAAAAAACAATGGATTTAAGTACAGTATACTCAGAGTTTAAAGAACATTTTCTAAAAAATAATATTCATTATAATCAACGTACTAATGATTTATATATTGATGTCCCTACGAATGATGAAGAATTTAAAATTGGTGATATTTCTTTTGAAAACGAAAGATTGAATTTGTTAATTCAATCTAACATTAAATCACCGAATTATAAGTCAGTGTTTATTGCTAGACGAAATAGACAAGGAAACATTTTTGAGTATCAAGATGTAAAAAAATATGAAATTAAAAATCAAAAGTGCAGCATTCCTTTAGAGTCTTTATCTAGTGCTCAATTTTATAATGATGACAATTTAGACGTCCTAATCGGCGATCGATTTGAATCAGCTCATTATTTAACTAGTGCAGCTAAAGTTAAGGTGCCTAAAAATTACTTAAGAATATCGAATGATTTCATCGGAAAACTCTATAAAAATGGAAGAGGATCTATTTCAATATATGTAAAACAAAATGTAATTAATCCTGACGAATCCGGAGTTAAAATTGCTGTTCTTGGCACGTGTTTTTCTAGAAATGCTTTCAATTCTAGTGATTATTTTAATCCTGATTATAAAAAGTATTTTAATTGTGTTTATACTCAATTCCATAGTTCAATCAAGTCATTGATTTCACCTGCTGCTCCAAAAAAGCTTATAGAGCAATACAAAGATGATAGAGAATTTAAACATATTAACACTGATATGAACAAAACATTCTTTAAAGAATTAAGGGATAGCAAAGCAGAATATCTTATTATCGATTTATATCCAGATGCAATGTTACAAGAGCTGGAGTTAAATAATGGTTCAACTATCACTTATTCATATTTAATTAAAGAAAACCTTGTATTAGGTGATTTTGTATCAAATTGGGGACATGAAAAATTTAATAAGATTGATCGATTTTTAGGTGAATGGGAAAGTAACCTAGAAATATTTATAAGAGAATTAGTAAAAATTATCCCCGAGGATCATATTATTTTAAATCGAGGCAGACTTGCTGAAAGATTCTATACTCAATCTGATAAATTGGGGCGTTTTGGAACGATTGATTTTATAAGAAGAAATAACTATATATGGGAAAAACTAGACAATCTATTTCTAGAAAAGTATCCAAAGATAAAAGTCTTAAATATGAGTAACACACACTATAATGCTGACCGTAACTATCCATTCGGCTTTTCATTTTCACATTATGAAAGTGGATATTATAAAGAATTTTTAAATCGTCTCGTGAAGATAATATATCTAGATGAAAATTAAATCTATAAAAGCAAGAAGAAGTCGCTAAGCGGCTTCTTTTTTTATTAAATGTAAAACTTCCTTACAAGTGTTATACTTTTGTAAAGATTCATTAAACTCTATTAAATATATTAAGTTTATACTAATGAGTAAATGTATGTATGAACGTATTTTCGAAATAAATGCACAATTGTTTGCAAAATACATAGTAGAGTATGTGTTTCATCATAAATAAAGAAAAACGAATGAAAGAGTGGACAGTATGAAGAGAGTAATTACTTATGGAACTTATGATTTATTACATTATGGACATATTGAATTATTAAGACGTGCAAGAGAAATGGGAGATTATCTTATTGTGGCATTGTCTAGTGATGAGTTTAATAAAATTAAGAATAAAAAATCTTACTATAGCTATGAACAAAGAAAGATGATGTTAGAATCAATTCGTTATGTAGATTTAGTAATCCCTGAAAATGATTGGGGCCAAAAACAAAAAGACGTTGATCGATATGAAATAGATACATTCGTGATGGGGCACGATTGGGAAGGTGAATTTGATTTCTTGAAAGAACAGTGTGAAGTCATTTATTTAAAACGTACGGAAGGTATTTCTACGACACAAATCAAGAAAGAGTTATACGGTAAAGAATAAAGCTTTTGTTTTAATGTTGATAAAAAAGATAAATAGGAGTGTCTACATTGAATAAAGTAAGCGGATTTATACTGAATCAAGCGAAAAGAAAATATAAGTTTATTGAGCAACCTGTCAAATCGAAGTTTAAGAGCAAGTATGTCTTAAAAACAACTAAATATGCGAACTTTTATAAAAAGAACAAAGTTAACGATAGACAAATAGTTTATCAAGCACGAGATGGTAAGAGTATGACAGACAGCCCTTATGCAGTTTTTAAATATCTATTAAGAGATAAGAAATATAAAAAATTAGAACATATCTGGGTTGTAGATTCTGAGAAAAAACGTAAAGCATATACTAAACAATATAAATCATTTAAAAATGTGCGATTCATTGTAAAAGAAAGTGACGATTATTTAAGTGTACTTACAACTGCTAAGTATATTATCAATAACTCAACTTTCCCCGCTTATTTTACAAAGAAACCAGAACAAGTGTATGTAAATACTTGGCATGGCACACCTATTAAAGCTATGGGCCTAGATGTAGAAGATAACTTAGTCGGCTCTCAAAATATCATTAAAAACTTTTTAAGTGCAGATATATTAGTCAGTCCGAACCCTCATACAACAGAAGTGTTCAAAAGAGCGTTTAGTTTAGATGGTATTTATAATGGTGATTTAGCTGAAATTGGTTATCCAAGAATTGATTTAACATTGAATAGTGATAAAAAAGATGTACGTAAACATTTAAAACAAAATGGTCTTAAATTAAAGAAACGTAAAACACTTTTATTTGCGCCAACATGGCGTGGGACTGATGTTAATGACCCCGAAGATAGTGTGGCTGACATTCATGAAATGGTCTTAGAACTTGAAAAGAAAACAGACTATCAGGTTATTGTTAAAGTACATCCTTTTGTTTATAAAACAGCATTAAATTATAAAGAACTAAAGCCATATCTTGTTCCTGATTCATTTGATACGAATGAATTGTTAGCAGCTGTAGATTTGTTAGTAACGGATTACTCTAGTATTTTCTTTGATTATCTTGTAACAGATCAACCTATTGTTTTTTATGCGCCTGATTATGAGGATTACAATAGTGACCGCGGACTTTATATTAATACAGATCTACTTCCTGGACCATCGGTCTATGACATAGATGAGCTTGTATCAGCTGTTAATGAAGCGGAAACAAACCAAGATGTATATCAAACTAAATATGAGCGTTTTAAAGATTTATATGTTCCTTATGAAGATGGACATGTAACTGAACGTCTTGTTAACAAAATGTTCCAACCAGTAGTTAGTAATCAAGAAAACGCTAAGAAGAAAATATTGATGTATCCAGGCGGAATGAAAAATAATGGTATTACTACATCTGCAATTAATTTATTAGAAAATATTGATTACGATAAATATGATGTAACGATTTTCTTGGGAGATACAAAGAATCGTGAAATCTTAGATAATTTGAAAGAAGTTAATAAAAATGTACGTATTATCTTAAGAAAAGGACCTTTATTAGGTACTACTTTAGAGAAATACAGAGATATCTTTGTTAAAAATAGAGGTGTTAAATCTGTATTGGAAGAATCAGTTTATCCAACAGAAGTATTTGAACGCGAATTTAGAAAGATTTTCGGAATTTCAAAATTTGACGTTGTAGTAGACTTCAGTGGTTATTCTATGTTCTGGTCAAAAATTCTATTAGGAACAGAATCTAAACGTAAACTAATGTACCTTCATAGTGACATTAAGAGTGATATGAATCGTAACGTAAATGGTATACGTCCGCATTACCAAAACTTAAAAGGTGTCATCAGTTTATATAATCGTTTTGACTATTTAGTCAGCGTTTCAGAAGAAACATGTAGAATTAATAAAGAAAACTTAGCAACGTCTAAAACAAAAGATAAATTTACATCAGCTATGAATACAATTAATTTAACACGTATTAATAAATTAAAAGACGAAGATACAGATTTCTTTATGCATCGCGGACAAAAAGTATTAGCATACTTAAATAATGGAGAAATCGTGAGTGTTCCGTTTAATGATCAAGATTTCAAAGTTATGGCGATGGGCAGGCTTTCTCCAGAAAAAGGCTTTGATATTTTAATTGAAGGCTTCAAAGATGCAGTTAAAGAAAATCCAACTGCGAAATTGTACATTTTAGGTGAGGGGCCGTTACGCTCTAACTTAGAACAATTGATTCGCAAACTGCAATTAGAGGACAATGTTTTCTTGGTGGGTCAAAAACGAAACCCATTTAACATTATGAAGCAATGTGATGTCTTTGCGTTAACTTCTCATTATGAAGGACAGTCTATGGTGTTGCTTGAAGCGTTAACAGTTGGTGTTAATGTACTTGCCTCAAACATCCCGGCTAACAGATATGTTTTACGTTATGGTGACTTCGGAATTCTTACAGAAAATGAACCAGAAAAAGTCGGTGAAAACATTAAGAGTTTCATGAATGGTCAGATTCCTGTCTTTGAAACATTTAAAGGACAAAACCATAATGAAACTGCACTAAATGAGTTTTATTCATTATTAGATTAATAAAACGGTTAAAGATAGGCTTGCGCGCCATGCGTAAGTCTATTTATTTTTTAAAATAACTTTTGATAGAACTAAATAGTGTTCTTAACTCTATTGCGTAAATGATGTAAGTTACATATAATTGATGATGATGAACGTATTTGTGAAATCATATCTCTTTTAAATATCGCTTGCTGATATTTAAAAGAATTTTTTATGTATTCATTGAAAGCGTTTTAACACTAGGGATAAATATTAAGGGAGTACGCAAAATGAAAAAGAAAGTAGAACTGACATATGCGCGTGCTATTTTTTGTGTCATTATCGTTGTTGTTCATGCAATGACAGGTTTTGTGAATGATCCGCATATCACAGAGTTCCAAAAACGAAGCGCAAGTTACATTCAAGTCTTATTATTTAGTGCGACACCGTGCTTTATTATGTTATCTGAAATGTTATTAGGTATGAGGTATTCTAAACATATACCTAATAACTTTTTAACTAAACGCGTGAAGTTTATTTTAATACCATACATTTGCTTTGCATTATTTGTGATTGTCGAGATATATTTTGATCCAAGTAAAAATTTCTCAATGAGTCACTTATTGATTAATATTTTGTTAGAAGGTAAATTCTTTGGATGGTTTGTACTGGTTATTTTCCAATTCTTTGTATTACATATGTTGTTTTATAAAGTGCTAGATCGCATGAAACCACTTATACCTATCGTTGTGTCATTAGTTATTAGTTTTGGACATGCTTTTTTAATGTACTATAGTACAACTTATTTAGAGTTTTGGAATACGTATTATCCATTATTTAACCGTACAATTATTTTGAATTGGTTGTTTTACTTTGTTATCGGTTTCTATATTGGTAAGAATTTTGATGCAGTTATGCAGTATGTGCAACAAAAAGTACTATATGTACTTGGGGCACTTTTACTCAGTGGACTAGTTATAGCATTCGATTTCTTTGTGTTGAACGTTACATGGAGAGAATCAAATCGTTTTGACCTATTCATCTTCACAGCAGCATTCTTTGTTTTAGCTATTTATGTTGCAAAACAATTAAGCCGATACCACTTAACAGCTTTATATATGATTAGTGAAATCTCGTTCTTTATCTATTTATCACATCAAATTATTATCCAACATATTTCTAGAGGACTAGCTTCATTTGTGAAGTATCCTTTCGCATTCTTTACATTAACTACTATATTCACACTAGGTTTTTGTGTAGGCTTAGCTATCATACTATCTTTCTTCCCATACGTAAGAATAGTCGTTGGCAGAAACACACTTTATCCGATGGTGTTGAACAATTATAGTATTAAACCAGAAGAACCTAAGTCTGTTGTGGAAACTAAATAATATCATTTTAAGCATTTGCACTAAGTTGCAAATGCTTTTTTTGAGAAATAAAAGTAAAAAAATGATTTAAAAGAGGGAGAAGCAGGTAATAGAAATAAGTATGATTGATTGGGGTTATTCAGATATTTTAAGTTTGGTTTAACTACCTCAAATAAATAACAGTTTTCTTTAATACATTCAAAACACCTTTTCAAAGTTTGTTCATAAATTGTGTATATATTAAAAGAAAATGTTATTGCCCATTATGCGAGCGTGCGTTAAACTGTAACAGGAAGCTATGATTAACATTATCAAAAGGGATAAAAGTAACAGAGACAAATAAAAAGTTATTTTTTTCAGTATGTAAGCGCATTCAATAAGGAAGGGTTAAAGAAGCGGCTGAACAGTACGACAAATACAAAGATTTTTAAAATCCATGTATGTGTTGTGCGGTATGGTCTTTTATTTTTGTAATAATATTGAATGATACTGTTTTAATAATGTATAGCGTCTCTCTACTTGCTTATCACGTATGAGTAAATGGAGGATAGATAGAAATGAGTAATCAAAATGAGCTTAAACGTAATTTAGGTTTCTTCTCAGCCATTTCCATAGTTATGGGAACGGTAATCGGCGCTGGCGTATTCTTTAAAGTTTCCAGTGTCGCAGAAGTAACGGGCTCTACAAGTATGGCAATGTTGGTATGGCTGTTAGGTGGTTTAGTAACAATCTGTGCAGGGTTGACTGCAGCCGAACTTGCCGCCGCAATTCCAGAGACAGGCGGACTTGTTAAATATATTGAATATACTTACGGTAACTTCTGGGGTTACTTATCAGGATGGGCGCAAGCATTTATTTATTTCCCAGCAAACGTTGCTGCTTTAGCAATTGTCTTTGCGACGCAATTTACTAACTTATTCCATATTAAAGCACATTGGATTTTGTTGATTGCATTAATAACTGCACTAACTGTATACTTTATCAACTGCTTAGGATCTAAAGCAGGAGGTATGCTTCAGTCTATTACATTAGTAATTAAACTGATTCCAATTATCTTAATTGTAGCCGTCGGCTTCTTTGCACCTAGTAATGTAGAATTCTCACTATTCCCAATTCAATCAGGTGAGCAGCAAGGCTTCTTTACAGCCTTAGGTGCAGGTTTACTTGCGACTATGTTCGCTTATGATGGTTGGATGCATGTTGGTACAATTGCTGGTGAGTTGAAGAATCCAAAACGTGACTTACCAGGTGCAATCACTATCGGTTTAGGTGCTGTAATGGTTGTTTACCTTTTAATCAACGCAGTATTCTTAATGACATTACCAATTTCAGAAATCAGTGGTAACTTGAACGCAGCAAGTGAAGCTTCTGTTAAAATCTTCGGTAATGGCGGAGGTAAAATTGTCACAATTGGTATCATGGTATCTGTATATGGTGCTTTAAATGGTTATATGATGACAGGTATGCGTGTGCCATATGCGATGGCTGAACGTGGCGGTTTACCATTCAAGAACTTCTTCTTGAAATTGACACCAGGACAAGCACCATGGGCAAGTGGTTTAGTTCAAATCGTTATTGCTTTCGTTATGATGTCTTTAGGTGCATTCGATACAATTACAAATATGTTGATCTTTGTTATCTGGACATTCTACACAATGGCTTTCGTAGCAGTAATGATTCTTAGACGTAGAGAACCAGAAATGGAACGTCCTTATAAAGTACCGCTTTATCCGATCGTACCATTAATTGCGATTGTGTCAGGTGTGTTCGTATTAATTAATACATTGTTCACTCAAACATTACTCGCATCAATTGGTATTATCATTACTTTATTAGGTATTCCAATCTATTATTATACAAAGAGAAAAGAAGCTAAATAATCTCAATCATTACGATTAGCCGGCAAAATTGCCGGCTAATTTTTCAATATAAGTTATCTCAATATTCAAAAATAACAGAATTAAGCGTTATAATATAAACAGATACAACTTTAGATACGGTAATAACTTACCGCAATACAAACATAAGGAGTACGATGAATATGAAAATTGCAGTTGCAGGTGCTGGTGCTATGGGCGGCCGTGTAGGCACACAAATTCAAAAAGCAGGTTACGACGTTACATTTATTGATAGTTGGTTACCTCATGTTGAGGCTGTACAAAAACATGGCTTTGAAATTCAAACAGAAACTGAGACTTATCAAGTAGATGCGACGATGATTACACCTGAAGAAGTGAATGATCAATATGATTTAGTCATCATTCTTACAAAAGCAATGCAATCTGTAGAAATGTTGCAAAAGCTGAAAGATAAAGGGGCTATTACTAAAGACACAGCAGTATTGACAATGATGAACGGTTTGGGTCATGACGAACGTTTTAAACAAGTCGTACCTGAGGAACAAATCTATCTTGCTGTTACAATGTGGACAGCTGGTTTAAGAGGACCGGGCAAACTATTACTTGAAGGTGTAGGTACTGTAGACTTCCAACGTGTTGATGGTAAAGAAAGTGAAAGAACAAGAGAAATTAATCAAGTCTTTGAAGATGCAGGTTTAAATCCAACAATCAGTCATCAAATTATGCAAACAGTTTGGTTAAAAGCAGCACTTAATAGTGTAGTTAATCCACTTTGTACAATTTTAGATAAACGTATCGTTGATTTTGCAGCATACGAAAATTCACGAGAAATGATTACACCAATCATACGTGAAATCGTAGAAGTAGCAGCTGCTAAAGGCGTTGAAGTAGATTTTGACACAATCGTGCATAAAATCGAAGGATCTTATCCTGTTGAAACACAAGGTTTACATCATCCTTCAATGCACCAAGACTTATATAGTGGTCGTTTAACAGAAGTTGATTACCTAAACGGTCAAGTTGAAGAATATGGTCAAGAATTTGGTATTCCAACACCAAACAATACAATGTTGAAACATTTAGTACACCAATTAGAAATGACACATGTAAAAGCATAATTAAGATCTTTAAAAGCTCTGCATGATGCAGGGCTTTTTTCATTGGGATGGATTCATAAGCACATTGTATGACTAACTTATTTAATTATGTGATAATTAATATACAACTGAAAACGCTTCACAATAGGTTTTAACAAGGTTTCTAAGCTTTTCATAAACCTTGAGCTTTAAAGGAGGCTTTTAATCATGAGTGTAAATGTAAGAGACTATATCCAAGACAGTTATGATTTATTTATTAATGGTGAGTTTGTACCGAGCGAATCAGGAGAAACAATTGACGTTTCAAACCCAGCAACAGGTGAGGTTATCACTAAAGTAGCTAAAGCAAGCGAAAAAGATGTTGATAAAGCTGTTCAAGCAGCACAAGCAGCATTCGACAGCTGGAGTAAAACACCTAAAGCAGAGCGCGTGAAATTATTACGCGAAATTGGTGACAAATTATTAGAACAAAAAGATCGTTTCGCAGTTATCGAAACATTAAATAATGGTAAACCGATTCGTGAAACATCCACAATCGATATTCCATTATCAGCACGTCATTATGAATACTTCGCAAGTGTAATTGACACAGATGAAGGTACAGTTAATGACATGAGTGAAGATGTTATGAGTATTGTACGTCATGAACCAATTGGTGTTGTAGGTGCCGTAGTAGCATGGAACTTCCCAATGTTATTATCAGCTTGGAAATTAGCACCAGCACTTGCGGCTGGTAACACAGTAGTCATCCAACCATCATCATCTACACCAGTCAGCTTAATTGAATTAGCTAAAATCTTCCAAGAAGTATTACCTAATGGTGTAGTAAACATCTTAACAGGTAAAGGTTCTGAATCAGGTAATGCAATCTTCAATCACGAAGGTGTAGATAAATTATCATTCACTGGTTCAACAGAAGTAGGTTATCAAGTTGCTGATGCTGCAGCGAAACGCTTAGTTCCTGCAACACTAGAACTTGGTGGTAAATCAGCTAACATCATCTTAGACGATGCAAACTTAGATGTTGCGGTAGAAGGTATTCAACTTGGTATCTTATTCAACCAAGGTGAAGTCTGCAGTGCTGGTTCACGCTTGCTTGTACAAGAAGATATCTATGATAAATTAATGGATCGCTTAAAAGATGCATTCAGCCGTATTAAAGTAGGTGACCCTCTAGATGAAAATATTCAAATGGGTTCACAAACAGGTGAAGCACAATTAGAAAAAATCCAAAATTATGTAGATTATGCTAAAGAATCAGGTGCAGAAATCTTAGTTGGCGGTAACCGCTTAACAGATGGAGAATTATCTAAAGGTTATTTCTTCGAACCAACAATTATTGCCGTAGAAAATAATAAAAACAAACTTGCACAAGAAGAAATCTTTGGTCCTGTCTTAACAGTTATTAAAGTTAAAGATGAAGACGAAGCAATTCAAATCGCAAATGATTCTGAATACGGTTTAGCAGGCGGCGTTTTCTCTGAAAACATCAACCGTGCATTGAAAGTTGCACGTGAAGTTAGAACAGGCCGTATCTGGGTTAACACTTATAACCAAGTACCAGAAGGCGCTCCATTCGGCGGCTACAAAAAATCTGGTATTGGTCGTGAAACTTACAAAGCAGCTATCCAAAACTATCAACAAGTTAAAAACATCTATATTGATACAAGCAACCAAACTAAAGGTCTATATTAATTTAAAGCGTTTAGCTTTAATAGATTATAAAGCACTTTAAAAATCAACCGCTCATTTCAAGCAGTGTCTTGGAATGGGCGGTTTTTCTATTTTGGTTACAATATTGGATTGTCTTGAATGAAAAACAGTGAAGCAACTTAGTGCAATTGAATTGCATAAATTATATGGTTGTATTAGACCATATTTAAAATACAATGTATAATTATAAATGACTATGACTCAAGTTATAAGACATCATCAATGTGTAAGAATTATTTAGATTTTGTAAAGATGGCCGGTTTTATTGGAGTATGTAAAGTGAAGTATGTATAATCAAGGACAAACTTTACTTGAACATTATACAAGGTAAGTGACTGGCCATAAAAATGGGTATATATAAAGACTAACCTTTTGTTTTATTAAATCAGTAATTTTAAACATAGAACGGAGCTATAAAATGGTTAAAGTAAGAATGTTAATCCCATGTTTCAATGAAGAAGATGTTATCAATTACACATATAAAGAATTAACAAAAGTATTGGAAACTGACTCAAAGTTGCAAGGCTATGATTATGATTTGCTATTTGTAGATGATGGCAGTAGTGATCAAACCATTCATCTAGTTAAGCAATATGCTTTAAAAGACTCACACGTAAAATACATTGAATTCAGTAGAAACTTTGGTAAAGAAGCTGCAATGTATGCTGGACTGGATCAAAGTAGAGATGTAGATGCAGTGATTATTTTAGATGGTGATCTACAACATCCACCTGAATTAATTCCACAAATGATTGAGAAGTATTTAGAAAATGGTACAGACCAAGTTATTGCTAAACGTAATCGTGAAGGAGAAAAAGCTACACGTAAATTTATGACGCATTGTTATTATAAGTTGGTCAATCGCTTTGTTGATGTACCAATTGAAGATGGTGTAGGTGATTTCCGTTTATTAAGTCAACGTGTCGTACGTACACTTGCTGATTTAGGAGAGACACAAAGATTCTCTAAAGGATTATTTTCTTGGGTAGGTTATAAGACAGAAACGATTGAATACGAAAACCAAGAACGCATAGCTGGAGACTCTAAGTGGTCATTCTTTAAATTATTAGATTACGGTGTAGACGGTGTTATTTCGTTTAACAACAAGCCGTTACGTACAATTATGTACTTTGGTATGGGGATCTTTGGTATTAGTTTATTATACTTGTTAATCAATTTCTTAATGATTATCTTTAACGGTATTGACGCACCAGGTTATTTCACTACAATTTTTGCGATTTTATTCTTAGGTAGTATTCAGTTGATTTCATTAGGAGTTATTGGTGAATATATTGGACGTATTTATTATGAAGTGAAGAATCGTCCGAAATATCTTCAACAAGATTCAAATTTAAAAGAACAGTCAGCAGAAAAGAAGAAAACAGAGGAATTCGAATCAACATCTAATCAACGAGAGAAATATCCTAATATAGAACCCTTGCATCATGCGATGCCAAAACCTCAAGAACCTGTATCATACAAAACAAATTTACAAGAACGAGAAGAAAGTGAATTAAAAGAAAAAGAAAAACAGGCACAACGTATCAAACAAATGAATGTATAAAATAAAGCGGCATGTTTAAGAAAGCAAAATCTTTCGTTAAACGTGCCGCTTTTATAATATTAGTCAGTTTCATCATGTGCTTTATCAGATTTGAAACCTTGAAGTACGATGAAGAATTCACCGACTACAATAAAAATAACTGTATGAGCTAATAAGATAATACCTTGCAAATTATACCCGATAATTATAATGAAGAATAAAACAGGAATGATAAATTTAGCTTTGCCACTTGCTTTTGACGCAATTACTTTTTGAAGAAGAATCGCAATAATCAGCGTAACAATCGGTACAATCCAATGCATTAAAAATGGAGACATGTTTTATGACACCTCTTTCTTTTTGTCTGCTTCAGAATGTTTCTGTTTATTTTTCTCATGTCGTTTAAGTTGTTGTTCAAGGCCGAAGAGTTGAACTGCGCCTAATATAAAGAAAATAATAAAAGTTGGTAAGTTAATGATATGTGTTAAGAACAGCACCAACAAAATGACTGAATATACAATCGGTACTACAAACTTATATTTCTTATTGGTATGACGCAGTATGTAGTGCTGCGTAAATAGTGCGGCAACATAAAGAATGACAATACTGATAGTACTTAGAAAAGTAGCCAACGTTGCACCTTCTTTATAATATATTATTGATTATGGTTATAGTTTATCATATTGGTTGAGCTTGTTAAGACAATAAAAAACATACCTAAAATCAATTAGGTATGTGTG
The DNA here is from genome assembly GCF_001838465.1 of Staphylococcus sp. HMSC061G12. Lineage (NCBI taxonomy): Bacteria > Bacillati > Bacillota > Bacilli > Caryophanales > Staphylococcaceae > Staphylococcus > Staphylococcus sp. HMSC061G12. Next base: position 37,321 of record NZ_KV837152.1, on the reverse strand, counting down.
TAAGTCAATCTTTGAAACCTTTAAAGTTTTTGACAGTACCGTGTGTGTATTTATAAACGTGAAACGCAGTCACAAGTACATAAAGAATGTAGACTGGAACGACGATATAGTTTGCGATGAATAAACCTGTCATCACGAGTACAGAAATTACAGGCACGATTAAATTCCAGTCGCTTTTAATACGTTTCATTAAAGAACCTTGAATTAAAATAACCGTCACGAAGAAAATTAATGATAATACCCACATTAAAACTGGAGACATATTAGACGAACCTCCTCACTTATCTATGTTTTTGAGCTTACTTTCATTCTAAAGGCAGTTGGTATGTTAAGCAAATACATGAGAAGCGGGACAGTGCCGTTTTGACACTGCCCCGCACTCTACATGATTATTAATTTAATGAGTTGTTAGAATAATTGATTGTCTTTAGGGAAGACATCATCGCCTAATGCACGTTGTGCCAAGACGTTTAGATAGTTCCATGGACGATCAAAGTTAGGTTGGAAGAAGAAGTCAACTAACGCTAAATCTTCCAATTTCCAGCCGGCATTGATTGCGACTGAAATTGTATTGATAGATTCTACTAAGTCTTCTTTACTCATAATTTGACCACCTAAGATACGGTGAGAATCTTCATCATAGATAATTTTCAGATGCACAGTTGTGTCATCTTGTCTGAATTTAGGACGTACAGGTACTTCGATATACGTTGCACCTAAATTACCGTCATAATTATCTTTTTCTGATTCGTGTACACCTGTTTGACCAAATTTATAATCGAATAATGATAAGCCAGATGTACCAGAAACTCTAGGCATTTTCATATCATGGCCAGCCATGTTGCGTGCTGCGACATAACCTTGACGACGAGAGTTTGTCGCAAGGGCAATATAGCGTTCTTCTTCAATAGGTGCATAAGGAATCATTGTTGCGTCACCGCTTGCGTAGATATCTTTTTCAGATGTTTCAAGGTGGTCGTTAATTTCAATAATACCTTTAGTACCTAATTTCACTTTACCATCTAACCATTCTGTCGCAGGTTTAACACCTACGGTAAAGATAACTGTATCGGCTTCGAATTCTCCGTTGTCTGTCACAACGCCAGTTACGTTATTGTTATCATCTGCTTTTAATGCTTTCACATTTTCGTTACCTCTGAATTTTAAACCGTGTTCTTTCGCATTCTCTTCGAGAATATCAGTAAATTCTTTGTCTAGATACGTCTTAATTAAACGATCTCCGTCATCCATCACTGTTGTATCAATACCAGCTTTAACGAAAGCTTCTGCAGCTTCAATACCGATATAACCGCCGCCGACAACGATTGCTTTTTTCGCAGATTTCATGCGTTCTTTGATTTTGCCTGCCCAGTCAGCACCACGCATGAATAACACATTATTATAGTCATTGATGCCATCAATTGGCGGTGCATTTGGTACGCCGCCTGGACTTAGGAATAATTTATCATAATCAACTTTAGATTCATTATTGTCTTTATCTTGGACTGTTACAGTTTTATTTTCAGTATCTAAGTCAGTTACTGTAGTATTCACATGAACTTTAACACCACGATCTTCTAGTGATTCCTCGCTTGCATAGTGTAGTGAATCTAAACTAGGCGCAACATCTTCTAGATAACTTTGAATACCACAGGATAAGAATGAAGGTTTATCTGCACTTTCAAACACTTCAATTTCTGCTTCTGGATCTGAAATTAATAGCGTTTCGATTGCCGCATAACCTGCGTGAGAAGTTCCGACAATTACATATTTCATAAAGAAATAGCCTCCTCTAATATAAGTTGTATTTATATATAAATAGTCTCATTATTATATTTACCCTTAAGGTTAATTGCTAGACTTACATATCAGGCTATTGTTCAAAGTTGATAAAATTGTCATATTTAAAATGTGTAATTAAGGTGTTTTAAAAAGGTGATACGTTGTTCGTAGACCAGAATGGCTTATAATGAAAGTAATATGAATATGCAATGCAGAGATAGGAAATGGGGGAGAAGTTATGCAAGCTGTCGCACAGTTAACACATGCATCTAAAGCGTTTAATAAGCAAACGGTGCTGGAAGATATTTCGTTGACGCTTCAACAAGGTCAAATTATGGGATTAATCGGACCGAGTGGTTCAGGCAAAACAACAGCTATTAAATGTTGGCTAGGTATGGAACAGTTGGATGGAGGAGAAGCATCTATTTATAATCATTCAATGCCAAATCGTAAAGTATTGAGCCATGTCGGTTATATGGGACAAACACTCGCTTTGTATGAGAATTTAAGTGCGAAAGAGAACTTAGTATTCTTCGGAAATTTAAAAGGATTATCCGGCAAGCAATTAAACAAGGATATTAAACGCTATATGAAACTGGTCGATTTAGAAGATAAACAATCGCAAATTGTACATACATTTTCAGGCGGTATGAAACGGCGTTTATCCCTAGCAATTACTTTATTAGGGAGACCAGACTTGCTTATTTTAGATGAACCGACTGTGGGTATTGATCCGAGTCTACGTCAAAAAATCTGGCATGAACTGCGTCAACTAGCTGAACAAGGCCAAACCATTTTGATGACAACACATGTCATGGATGAAGCAGAACGTTGTGATCAAGTTGGCTTATTAGTAGACGGTCATATCTTTGCGTTAGGCTCACCAAATGAATTAAAACAACAGTTTAATGCTTCAAGTATTGAAGAGGTATTCTTAAAAGCAGAGGAGGCGAAGGGTCATGAGGTTTAAAGCAGAGGAGGCGAAGGGTCATGAGGTTTAAAGCAGTCTTAAAACGTGTCATGATTGATCTAGTTCGTGATAAACGTACGCTCGCTTTAATGTTTATCGTCCCTTTAATCATTTTGACAATTATGTTCTTCTTGTTTAATAGCGATAATGAAGAACACTTAAATATCGGCTTCTCTGAAGATGTTCCTAAATCATTTGTTAAAGCACTGCCAAAAGATAAAGTGCAGACAGAAACTTATTCTAATTCTGAATCTGTCAAAACCTTAATCGAACAGCATGATTTAGATGCTTATGTTCAAAAAGATGATAAACAATTAGTGGTCACTTATACGAATGAGAATCCAAGTAAAACGACAGCGGTAAAACAAATTCTAGCTGGTACCCTTCAAAAAGATAAAATGCAAGCACTTGCGGGCGAAATAAAAACTATCAAAACAAAACTGGCTGAGATGCCTCAAGCAAGTAAAGCAGCTATGAAATCAAATCAAACATCAGAATTAACCTCACTTGATGTGCATTATTTATATGGAGATGCTGACAGCAGTTATTTTGATAAAATGTTTCCGATTTTAATGGGCTTCTTTGTCTTTTTATTTGTATTCTTAATTTCAGGTATTGCGTTATTAAGAGAAAGAACGACAGGTACTTTAGAACGTATACTTGCGACTTCAATCAAGCGTAGTGAAATTGTGTTCGGTTACTTAGTAGGATACGGTATCTTTGCGGTGATACAAACGTTGATTATTGTACTGTTTTCAATTTACTTATTGAAAGTTGATGTCGCAGGCAATATCTTGTGGGTACTATTAATCAATATACTGATTGCCTTTGCGGCACTTACTATGGGATTATTCGTATCCACGTTTGCGAATTCAGAGTTTCAAATGCTGCAGTTTATTCCGATTGTAGTCGTACCGCAAGTATTATTCTCTGGTATTATTCCGTTGGATAATGTGAATCGCTTTATCGCAAGTATCGGTTATTTGTTCCCATTACGGTATGCAGGGGATGCGTTGACTAAAGTTATGATTAAAGCACAAAGTATTAATACATTCTGGTTTGATATCGGTATTTTAGTTCTCTTTATTGTAATATTTACGATACTGAATATTGTAGGCTTAAAACGTTATAGAAAAGTGTGAGTGATTCATACATTGAGATCTGTTCAAAAAGGACAGGTCTCTTTTTTAGTTTTTGTATACTTATCTCAATATTCATAAACATGATACTATTTACTGCGCTCGAAAATACATGAACCACCAAACACTACCAATATTTAGTAAATCACTTGTTAAAGTGTAAGAATAAACCTTAAACGTTTAAGATATTTATTGACAACGCTTTCATTGTGGATTACGATTTATGATAACGGTTACACAGTTGTATATACAACTGTTACATAAATAGAGAAAGTGAATGAATATTAGGAGAAGGTGGAAACTGTGGAAAGGATTAAGGAACAGATTGAAGCTGGAGATATCAGTGTAGGTATAGAACTTGGGTCTACACGAATCAAAACAGTCGCAGTTAATGCACAATGTGAAACAATCGCAACAGGGTCATTTGAATGGGAGAACACATTCAAAGATGGATTTTGGACATATTCACTTAATGATGTCTGGAACGGTCTTCAAATCAGTTATCAATCGATGACAGATGAAGTGAAAGACAAGTATGGTGTAGCTATTAAACAGTTAAAGTCTTTAGGTATCAGTGGTATGATGCACGGCTATTTAGCGTTTGATGATAAAGACGATTTATTAGTACCATTTCGTACTTGGCGTAATAATAACGCACATGATGCAGCACGTAAGCTGACAGAACATTTTGGGGTGAATATTCCTGAAAGGTGGAGTATTGCGCAGTTATATGATGCGGCGATTCATGATGCACCACATACGCAACATGTCCGATATATGACGACATTATCTGGTTATGTACATTGGTATTTAACAGGTGAACGCGTTTTAGGCGTTGGAGATGCTTCAGGTATGTTTCCAATAGATTCGAAAACGCATCGCTTCAGAGAAGATTTATTAAATCAATTTAATGATCTTTATCACAAAGAAGGTTATACGCAAGATGTGCATGATGTTTTACCGAAAGTGTTGGTAGCTGGAGAAGATGCAGGCTACTTAACAGAAACAGGTGCGAAGTTGATTGATCCAAATCAAGAGTTACAAGCTGGATGCCCGATGTGTGCACCTGAAGGTGATGCGGCAACAGGTATGGTCGCAACGAAAAGTGTCGCACCAAGAACAGGAAATATTTCTGCAGGGACAAGTATCTTCTCTATGATTGTCTTAGATCATCCATTAGAGAAATTGTATCCAGAAGTTGATTTAGTGACGACACCTGCAGGTGATGAAGTCGCGATGATTCATGCGAATAACTGCACGTCTGATATCAATGCTTGGATGGATTTATTCGCAGAAGTGCTGGATACGATGGGAGCTGCGTATACAAAGGAAGACTTATTTACACGGATGTTCGAAAAGGCGCTTGAAGGGGATAAAGAACTCGGTCATTTATTATCTTATGGCTATGTTTCGGGTGAATTTATTACAGATGTGCCAAAAGGTTATCCAATGTTCCTTCGCAGTGTAGAAAGCCAGTTTAATTTGGCGAATGTGATGAAAACACATATTTTCAGTGCTTTTAGTACGTTGAAAATCGGTATCGATTTATTGAAACGTAATGAAGCGTTGGAAATCGACAGTATGATTGGTCACGGCGGTATTTTTAAAACAGAAGGCGTAGCACAAAGCTTCTTAGCTGCAGCACTTGAAAGTCCAGTCAGTGTGATGCAGACAGCGAGTGAAGGCGGTGCATGGGGTATTGCGGTGCTTGCCCGTTATCATGTGGACCACCAAGATCAAAAACTATCAGATTACTTAGATCATCATGCATTTGGTGATGTCGAAGCATTAGTGCTTGAACCAAAAGCAGAGGATGTAGAGAGTTTCAAACAGTATATTGAGCGGTTTGAAGCGGTATTATCTTTAGAACGTCAAGCAGATACACACTTTAATTCATAAAGATAAACAAAGGAGAATATTGTGCAGACATTAGAGAGAAATAAGTCAAAATCAAAGAAACCCGGTAAGGATAACGGCCATTGACCATTTCCCTACCGGGTTTCAGTATAGGTGTTAATTTTTAGAAAGAATAACGATTAAATTATTCGTTTTCTTTACGACGACGTGCATTTAATAAGAATAATGTACCAGCACTTGCGAATAATGAACCAGATAATAATCCGAATAATACTTGATCTTGTTCACCAGTTGCAGGTAATTGTTTTTTAGCGTCTTTAGCTTTTTGTTGAGCAGCTGCTTTGTTAGTAGTAGCTGTAGTTTGACCAGCTTTTTGAGCAGCTTTTTGACCAGTTACAACTTTACCATTGTTTTGAGTAGTTGTAGTTTGACCAGCTTTGTTAGCTTGACCTGGAGTAGTTGTAGCTTTTTGAGCAGGTTTAACTTCTTTATTAACTGGTGCTTGTTTAGCATTTTCAGCTTGAGCTTTTTGAACTATTGCTGCAACTTCATCAGTAGCTGCTTGTGCAATTTGTTGATTGTAGCTAGCTTTTGCATCTTTTGAAAGTTTATCAAGTTTATTAACTAAAGCTTGAGCATCAGCAATTTGTTTAGCATGAGCTTTTTGAGCTGTAGTAATTTCTTTTTTAGCAGCAGCAGCATGAGCATCTTCAGCTTGAGCTTCATTAACGATTGCTTCTACTTCATCAGTAGCTGCTTTAGCAATTCTGCTGTTGTATTCATCTTTAGCTTCTTTAGAAAGGTTTTCTAAATTGTTAACTAAAGCTTGAGCATCAGCAAGTAGTTGAGCGTGAGCTTTTTGAGCTGTTTCAATTTTTTGTTTAG
>NZ_KV837152.1:30037-30588 GCF_001838465.1 Staphylococcus sp. HMSC061G12 | reverse complement strand
ATTCATCTTTAGCTTCTTTAGAAAGGTTTTCTAATTTGTTAACTAAAGCTTGAGATTCTTTAATTTGTTCAGCATGTGCTTTTTGAGCAGCGGCAATTTCTTTTTTAGCAATAGCAGGTTGTTTAGCAGCATCTAGAGCTTTAACTTCTTTAACTAATGCTGGAATCTCATCAGTAGCTGCTCGTGAAATTTTTTCGTTGTATTCAGCTTTAGTATTTTTAGAAACGTTTTTCAATCTATTAACTTCAGCTTGAGCATTAGCAATTCTTTGAGCATGAGCTTTTTGAGCTGTTTCAATTTTTTGTTTAGCAACAGCTTGTGCTTGAGCGATTTCTGCTTCGTGAGCATTTTTAGCTGCTGTAATTTCTTTTTTAGCAGTAGCAGCATGAGTATCTTCAGCTTGTGCTTGAGCGATTTCTGCTTCGTGAGCATTTTTAGCTGCTGTAATTTCTTTTTTAGCAGTAGCAGCATGAGTATCTTCAGCTTGTGCTTCATTAACGATTGCTTCTACTTCATTAGTAGCTGCTTTAGCAATTCTGCTGTTGTATTCA